>CAZYID010000034.1:0-15009 GCA_964646595.1 uncultured Spirochaetales bacterium
ATGAAAAATTTATTTACGTTTTTATTAGTTTTTGTTTTTCTAGTATTTTTATCTGTAATAATTATGATTATTTTTTCAAATAACATGTCAAAAAAATTATTTAAAACAACTAATCTAGCAGAAAAAATCGCTAATGGAGACCTTAATATCGATAATATTGATTTAAAATCAAAAGATGAATTTGGAACATTAATGACCTCGTTTAATAAAATGATTAATTCTTTAAATAATTCTCTTAAACAGGTTAACTCAGCAGCAACTCAAGTTTCAGCAGGATCAAGTCAGGTTGCACAGGCAAGTCAGAGTTTATCACAAGGAGCAACTGAACAGGCAAGTTCGCTTGAAGAAATAACCAGTTCCATCACTGAAATATCAAATCAAATTAAACTGAATTCAGAGAACGCAGCCCAGGCAAATGGTTTGTCTAAACAGGCAATGGAAAATGCTGAAAACGGTAATAAACAAATGCAGGAACTTGTTACAGCAATGAGTGAAATAAATAAAAGTTCAGATGAAGTAAAAAGAATTGTAAAAGTAATAGATGATATTGCATTCCAAACAAACCTGTTAGCTTTAAATGCTAATGTTGAAGCAGCTCGTGCAGGTAAATACGGTAAAGGATTTGCAGTTGTTGCAGAAGAAGTAAGAAATCTTGCATCAAGAAGTACAGAGAGTGTAAAAGAAACAACAACTATGGTTGAGCAATCAATGAAAAATATTGAAAACGGGAATATATTAGTTCAGACAACTTCAAATCAATTAAAAGAAATATTAAATAGTGCATCTAGAGTGGCAGTTCTTGTAGAGGAGATCGCAACTGCAAGTAAGGAACAAACTCAGGGACTTGAACAGATAAATCAAGGATTAGGATTAATTGACCAGGTAACTCAATCAAATACTGCAAATGCTGAAGAATCAGCATCTGCATCTGAGGAATTAGCAAGTCAAGCACAACAATTAGAATCAATAGTAGCAAAGTTTAAGCTTTCTGATGATACAAATGAAATAATAGGAAAAAATGAAAGATCAGAAGAGCTAAAGATTCAAATTAGAAATGAGTTATCTAAAGCACAAGATAGAGAGGATGATCATGAAATCAAGAATAAAAAAAATGAAAAATTAAATTTTACTAAAAATAATGAAGGTCAACTTAAAATATCACACATTGATTATGAAAATATAAAAGAAATGAATATTAAAGCTGAGATTCCAATAGTTAATCCAAAAAATATCAACAATCTTGATGATCAAGATTTTGATAAATATTAAAATAAAAATAAATTCTAACCAATATTAAATCAAATACTGGTTAGATTCTATTTTTACAAATAATACTTCGATACATTTTTGTAATAAATAGTTACATTAATGTAAGAAAACTCAATAAATAACTCAAAAATCATTCAAATTATACATAATTACCAAGATTATTTTGGCACAGTTTATGCTTTATTACTTGAAATGATTCTATGGAGGATGATTATGGAAGACAAAAAAATTAACAATTTATTAAATGAGATAATGAATATCTTAAAAAATGAATTAAATGTTAATACTGCAATTGTTCGAAGACTGGAAAATGATAAACTTATCAAAGCAGGCACATATGGATACAATAAGAATGAAATTAGCGAAGTAAAAGAATTAAGAGAAGGTATTTCCGGTTTATCTGCTTGTAAGAATATAACAATAGTAGTAAATGATTTAGAAATCTATAATAATGTGTATTTTAAAGGAATCAATACTGTAAAATCTACTGTTGCTGTTCCTATCCTTTTTAATGACAAAGTTATTGGCACTTTTAACGTAGCCAGTAATTTAAAAAATAATTTTGATAGGAACAAAATAGAAATTATAGAAAAAATATCAAATATTTTTAAAAATGCTTTAGTAGGTTTCCCTGATTTTGGTATTATTTTTCTTAAAAATTTTATCATGAAAAACAGTAGAAAGCTTTATGATTATTAAAGAATCAATAATTAAATTTAAAAATAATTTTAAGCCAATTAATGCAGAAACACAAGAAATTGTTTTAATAAAATTTAGACCGGTTGAATATATTTATACAAAAAAATAGTATAGTTTTAAAATGAAAAATAAAATAACAAAAATAGATGATAACTTTCAAAACGAAGTAATTAATATTCTCACTAAAGAATGGGGATCCTCATTAATTATATCAAAAGGAAAAAAATATTATATAAATAGATTACCAGGATTTATTCTTTTAGTAGATAATAAAATTCAAGGTATAATAACTTATTTTATAAAAAACAAAAAATGTGAAATAATTACATTAAATTGTTTTATAGAAAATAAAGGTATAGGAACAAAATTAATCAATAAATTAAAAGAAGTTGCAAAAGAAAAAAATTGCAAAAGAATATTATTAGTAACAACAAATGATAACATAAAAGCAATAATGTTTTATCAGAAAAAAGGATTTGAAATAAAAAAAATAAATTTTAATATTATAAAGAAATCAAGAAAATTAAAACCTGAAATCCCTGAAAAAGGATTTTATGATATTCCAATTTTACATGAAATTGAGTTTGAATTAAAATTATAATAATAAAAAATTATACCTGTTTTTCAAAAAACTTTGCCTGTTTAAATTCTTTATATCCATTCTTTTGATAAAATTTATGAGCTCTGTCCCTCTCCATCCTAGAACTTAGTTTGACTTGATTGATTCCTTTTTTTCTTGTGTTTTCTTCTATTTTTAGTAATAATTTTTTACCAATTCCAGAATTTCTTAGATTTTCATCTACTAATAATTGAACAATTTCTACAAATGGATCAAATCCTAATAAAAATCTTTTATTTGTTAAAGCATAACCTAGTACATTATTATTTTGATTAATTGCAATTAATATTTCAGAGTCATTCTGTTTTTTTGCTAATTTATAATGTGCTCGTATATCATCAATTGTAAATTGCCTATCTTTACTCCATTGATTCATAAGCCTTGTCAAACCATCAAAATATTTATCTTTAAATAATATTATTTTAAATTCCAACTCAATCATTATATTTTTCCCATAAAATAATTTATATTTAATGAGTCCTGAAAGCGTTATCAACTAATGGCACAACAAATAAAGAAGGCAGCTCTAATTCATTAATTACTTTATTACAAAATTCCAATTTTTCTTCTTCATTTTGAGTATAATGCTTTTTTACAGCAGCATCAATTTTATGCAAATATTGCTTACTATCAGTAATAAATTTTAAAATTTCATTCTTATCATTTAATGGTGCTGACCATGATGAAAGTAATGTTTTACAATTATTACTTATAGACTTTATTAAACCAAGTGATTTTATTGTATTATGATAATTATCATAAATGGGAATATCATTTACAATTGGTATACAATCAGCAGTAAATAAAAATGAATCTTTTTTAAAGAATATGCTAAAAGAACCTTTTGAATGACCATGTGTATTAATGATATCAATTTCTATTTCTTTATCAAGAATAAGATTTTCACCGCCACATAAAACTTCATCAAGTTCAACAGACTCATTAACTAAATTATAAAATCCAGGTACCGGCCGTTGTTTAAACTGTAAATCAATATTTTCAATCCACTCTTTTTCAATAGAATGACCGATTACCCTGCATCCTGTATCAGACTTAATTCTATTTGCTGAACCAATATGATCAGGGTGAGAATGAGACAATATTAATAGTTTAATATTATCTATTTTCCTGTTATTGCTTACAATATAATCATAAATAAGTTTATAACTATCTTTAACGCCGCTATCTATAACTGTAATATAATCACCAAAAATAATTAATGAATTTACAAATCTGGGTAATGATTTTTCCGGCGAGATTTGAACTAAAAAATCCATCTTTATTAAATGAATTTCTTTTGAGATTTCCATTTTTATATCCTGTTTAATATTAAAGGCATGTGTTCTAAAACACTAATCTCGTACAATTTTATATAAACAGGATTAATGCATACTTAGACATTACTCTTAATCCTGTTTTTAATTTTATTACTTTATATCAAACTTTGGCAATGCTAATGGTCCTGTTCTCATCAAATCCTGAAGACCAAAAGGCTTAATTGTTTCAATAAAAGCATTTATCTTTTTAGAATGCCCTGTTAATTCGATAACAAAATTTTTCAAAGCAACATCAACTATTTTACCTTTAAAAATTTCTACAATTCTATATAATGACGCTTCTGTATCTTTCTTTCTTGCTACACGAATTAATACTAACTCTCGTTCAACTTTTTCATTTTCATCAATTAAAAAAACTTTAATAACATCAATTAATTTATTCAATTGTTTAATTACCTGGTTCATAACACTTTCATCACAATCAAAAGTAAGTATCATTCTTGACATGTCTGATAATTCGCAAGGAGCAACTGATAATGTGTTTATATTATAACCCCTGCCGGTTATTACCTGCGATATTTTTGATAATACCCCATGTTTATTTTCAACAACTAATGATAATATATACCTCATACTGTCATTCCTCCTTTCAACATTTCATCAAGACTTGCACCGCCTGGAACCATTGGCCATACATTTTCTTCTCGCTCTGTAATTATATCAATAATAAAAGGTCCATTTTTATTCTTTAAAGCTTCTTGAAAAGCTTTATCCAAGTCACTTTTTTTCTCAACTTTCATTCCTTTTGCATTATAAGCTTCTGCTACTTTTACAAAATCAGGTATAAACTTCAGACACTTATCCTCAAGACCGCTGCATTCTTTTGGATTTTCTGTGCATTCCATCAGACAAGTTGAAGAATATCTTCCTTCATTAAAAAGTTCCTGCCACTGCCTTACCATACCAAGATAGCCATTATTCATAATAATAATGATAACAGGCAGATTTTGAATTACTGCTGTTGCAATCTCTTGAATATTCATCTGAAAGGAGCCGTCTCCTGTAATACAAAAAACTCTTTTTTTAGGATTCGCTATCTGCGCACCAATAGCTGCAGGAAATCCGAAGCCCATCGTTCCAAGTCCACCGGAAGTTATTAAAGTTCTAGGGTATTTAAATTTATAATATAGTGCTGCCCACATCTGATGCTGTCCAACGGATGTAACAACTATCGAATCTTCAGGAGCACTTTTATTTACAGCTTCCATTACCTCAAATGCTGTTATCCGCTTTTTATTTTGTGGAATCTCATGAGTCATTGCCTTTAATTCCCTAATTCTAGTCATCCACTCAGGATGCTTTTTTCCTTTCAATAAAGGAAGCAGATCAATCAATGCGTTTTTTAGATCAGCGACAATAGGCACCAAAACCTCAACACTCTTGCTGATACTTGCACTGTCTATATCAATATGAATTATTTTTGCTTTTTGAGCAAATGTTGATAATGTACCGGTAGCCCTGTCATCAAATCTTGATCCAAGTGCAATTAATAAATCAGACTCCTGAATAGCATGATTAGCAGCTATTGTTCCATGCATCCCATGCATTCCTAAAAAATATTCGGAGTCATATTCCATGCATCCCAATCCATTAAGTGTTGCAGTAACAGGTATATCGCATTTTTTTACAAATTCTCTTACTTCTTTATATGCATCACTTATAATTGCTCCGCCACCTACAATAATAACCGGTTTTTTTGCACTTTCTATTTCAAAAGCTGCTTTCTTAAGCTGATTAAGATGAGCTTTTAAATGAGGTTTATAACCTCTTATATCTACCGGTTCATCATAATTAAAATCTGCTTCTTTTAAAAATACATCTTTTGGTATATCTACAACAACCGGTCCGGGTCTGCCTGTTTTCGCAATATAAAATGAGTTCTTTATTGTTACAGCAAGATCATCTACTTTATGAACAAGATAATTATGCTTTGATACAGCGTTTGTTATTCCGGTTACATCAGCTTCCTGAAACGCATCTATTCCAATCATGCTTGTAGGAACCTGTCCTGTAAAACATACAATTGGAACAGAATCAAAATTAGCTGTTGCAAGACCTGTAACAGTATTAGTTGCACCCGGTCCGGACGTAACAAGAACAACTCCTGGTTTTCCTGTAGAACGCGCATAACCATCAGCTGCATGCACTGCAGCCTGCTCATGCCTTGTTAAAATAACTTTTATTTCTTTTGTTGAATATAAAACATCAAATGCCGGAATTACCACTCCGCCGGGATATCCAAAAATAGTATCAACGCCCTCTTTTTTTAATGCTTCAACAAATATCTCTGCACCTTTTAATTTTTTCATAACACCTCCTTAAAAACAAAAAAGCCATCCTTAAAGCAGGATGGCTTGTATATTTAAATAAGCAATTTTGCTTTTATCCTGCTTTACCTTGAAAAGAGACCACGACAACTAATAACACAACTATTACCAATAAAGATGAAAAAATAGTTCTATTGTCTGTTTTTAAAGCAGTCATAATTAATCCTTTAAAACTTTATAATAATAAAATTAACCAATGTCAATAAAAAAATGATGTTTTTTTTCATTTTAGTATTAATCTTCTATTAATAAATATGTGGATAATATTCATTTTAAATTATCAATTTTAAATAATCAAGATAAATCAAAATAATATTTGCCTTTGTTTTCATTAATTCTATTTGTTCACTTGTTATAAGATTTTCTGTTTCTATCAAGTCTCTTAGTTCAATCTGTCTTGCCTGAGCATATTTAATTCTTTCTGTTCTTATTCTAGAATTTAATGACTCTAAATTTTTATTTTTTTTATCTATTATATCTTTTAATATTGTTATATTTGTAATTGTTCTTTTTAAATCTTTTGTATAATTATTTTTAGTTATATCATACTGTAAAACAATTTCTTTTAACATCAGCTCTGCTTCTTTGAATTCTCCTCTGGCTTTAAAATTACCCAAAGGATATACAAACTCAATACCTGTTTGAAAATCAACATTCCCTTTATAAAAATCATATTCATTATCTGACAATGAATGGCCTTCTGGATCATAATAATATTCATGAAACTTTATATCCAGATTGCCGAAAATATTTAGCTGAGGAAGCATTTTATTTAATTTTATTTTTCTTAAATATTCAATATTTTCTTTATTTAAATTAAGGGCTTTACTTACTGTTGTTTCATCAAACTCAATATATTCTATTGAACTTTCTCTTGCCTGTATATAAAACGGGTATTCTTCAAGTTCAGAAATTTCAGGAATCATTGACTGTGCATCAAAAAATATTGACAGTTCATTAATTAAATTTTGATATTCCATTTCAATCTGTTTAAATTGCTCTTCATATTTAAAAACAGAATATTTTGCTCTTTGAAATTCATCATTTTCTGCAATACCGTTTCGTAATTTATCTGCAGTTTGCACTTCAAGTCTCTTGGCATTGGCAATTGTTGTATCTAGAAATTCTAAAATCTTGCCCCATTGATACCATAAGAAATATAATTTTCTATAATGATTCAAAATTTCTTCATCTCTTGATTGTTTCATTAATTTTTCAATTACTAATTTTGTTCTTGCATCTTTTTTTGAATATCTATCAAGAAATCCAAACCAGTTATAAATCAAAGGTTGTTTTACTTGAATCTTAATTATAGGATCTCTTGTTGTAAAGAAAAACTCTGTTTCAGTCTCTACACCTTGAAGTTGTGTCGTAAAATACCCGGTAGAATACATTTGTGTATACTCTGCTCCTAAAGTTATCTCAGTTCCTGATGGAAGAGTAGTTGTCACAGAACCGTCTCCTTTAAAACCTGAACTATACCAAATCTCAGTTGGAGAACCGTCCGGATATGTTTTTTTCCCTATACCTGCAAATGAACTTTTTAATGTTACATCATGTAAAGATCTTGCTTTACGTAAATCATTTTCTGCCATTTCAAGTACATTTTCACTTTGTTTTAATTCCGGTAATTGTTCTTTAATAATTTCCAGATATTCATTAAATTTTAATAACTTTTTTTTATTATTTTCCTGCCCTGAAATGAAAGAAATATTAATAATAATCAAAAGTAATATAATTGTATTTCTCACAATCAATCTCCACTAATTAATCTATATTAAAATTGTATATATTTTTTGAATAATATGCCTTATATAATACTGACCGTTCGGTCAATATTATATAAAAAATTATTTTTGTCAATTCCCTTTTACATAAATTTTAAATAATTAATAATCTTTTCTACTAATTTTTCTTTAAATTTACTACCTTGTGTAGCAATTAAAATATGTATCAATAATATAAATAAAAAAATTTACTTTTATTATAACTTTTTTATAAATGAGTTATATTTTCAGTTAAATGGTAGAATATAAATGATAAATGGTTTTTATCATTACATTTTTTAATAATAAGACATCAATACCTTTGATATAAACGTTTTTATTATTAAAATTACTTATATATAAACAATAAATAAAAACATTCCAAATTTATTCTAATACCTTTTTTGCAATAACTCTCCAGCTTAATTTATTATCCACTACTTTTTTGCTTAAATGTCCCATTTGCCTTGTTTTTAATGGATTTTTAATAAAAAAATCCAATTTTTCAGAAAGCTCTTTTACATTTCCTGCTGTTATACCAAATCCATTACCTGCTTCATATCTTTCAACCAGATCCTTATTGCATATAATTGGCAATGAACATGCCATTGCTTCAATAGTTCCAATTGTTGCTTCAACAGGCCATACTCCCAGATCAGAAGCTGAATAATACGACGGAAGTTCTTTATTTGATACACCGTCAATTTTGATATACCTTAAATTATATTTATCAGCCAATTCTTTAATTAATACACAATAATCATGATCTCCATTACCCACAGCCATGATAACAACATTTTTATTTTTTTCATTATTATTTAATGCTTCTAAAATTAAATGAACACCTTTTCTCCGGATAATCTTACCAGTATAAATTATTAAAAAATCATCCTTATTAATAGAAAATTTATCTCTAATTAATGATCTTTTTTTATCATCCCTAAAAAACAAATCAACATCTGCTCCCAGAGGAATCATATTAATTTTTTCCGGAGTAGTATTAAATCTTTTTACAACATAATCAACACACCCTTTTGTTACACCAATAATTTTATCTGCTTTGTCTTTTATTGTTTTATAATCATAAAATGAATAATATATTTTTTTTAAAATATTTTTAGAATCACAAACAAATGATCCATGATTATCATAAATTAATCTAAAATTTAATTTTTCTTTAATCTTTGCGATTCTTATTGAATTAAAATGAGTCATTTCATGACAAAAAACAACATCCGGATTAACCATTTTTACAATTTTTTCCATTCCTTTTAACCAAATTTGAGTTTTTACTTCAAATGCAGTACCAAGTCTAATAAGTCTAAAACCATCATAGATAGTATCATTTTTTCCAATTATTCGTTTCCCTAAAATATTTTTAACAGTATTATTATAATCAGGGAAAGGATAATATCTGTCTGATGAAATAACAATTACTTCGTGTCCCATTTTTGCATGTTCTTTTGCAAGATAATACTCCTGATAACCAAGCTGAGGCTGAATATAACTGCATAAGTGTACAATACGCATTTATTTTCCTATATTATTTAAAATTTCTTCATAAATTTTTTTGCCATTTTCCCACAATGGAATATTAAAACTGGAATTATGCCACAATAAAACAAAATCCCCGTTAAATTTTTTAACTGTGTTTTTTATTTTAAGAACTCTCTCAATTATTTCTTTAGAAAAAAAATTTTCTCCATCATTTAAACTTCCATCCATAACTAATAACGGCTTTTCTTTTAACTTCAGTTTTTGTCTTGTTTTAATATTAAAAACACTATACTCATAACATGTCCCGCATCTAAATCCTTCTTGTTCCGGAAAACCTAATGAACTGTCCCATTCCATTTTATTATCTTCCCATATCTGCCATGTATCCGGAATATTAAATCTTAAAAAATGCTGTCTACCGCAAACAATTTTCTTAAAAGTAGATTCTGACAGCAATGTAAATTCTTTTTTCCATGCTTCTATATTATTGTAAGTTTCATATCCCGGATGAAATCCAATAACATGACCTCTTGTATTAATTTTTCTGATAATATCTTTTATAAATTTTGATTTTAAAGAATACCCCCAATCATTTTTATTCTTTTTAGCACCCATGAAAAAAAAATGAGATTTATTGTCATTTTTCTCGCTTAAGCTCATTAAATAATCAAAATTATTAAATATATCAAAATTTTTATTAAATTTTCCTTTTACTATGCTTTTAAAAGAAAAAAATGCATTAGAAAAACTCTTTCTAACCAGTAAATCAGCTGATACTGCTCTAAAAATGTTTCTTGATGAAAATAATGGATAATCAATATCATGAGAAAGTATTACATTAAAATTCCTTTTTTTTCTTTCATGTTTACACCCTAAATATTTAAGCATATTCCATAATATTTCAGTGTATTCATTAACAACAGGAATTTCATAAAATTTATTTTTATACGCAAAAGACTCTTTTAAAGGGAATCTATTATGCTTATCCCTGATTGGATTAACATGTTCCTCCCAGCGTGTTAACATAAAAAAAGAAGAAGCAAATATATCAATATCAGAGATTATTTTATCTTTATTTATTGTTAACTGATCTTTGCCAAATATTATAGGAATATCATTTTCTATAAATCCTGATTTTTTAATTGATTTACATTTATTTGGAATATTTTTAATAGAAAGATAGTTTTCCTTATCTTCTAAATTTCCAAAAAAATAATCTTTGATAATTATTGAGCTGCTGTTTTCTAGAATAATCTCATAGTTATTGCTGTTTTTAATATTTATTGTATATGGTAGGCCTAAAAATTCATCAAATATTACGTCAATAATATATTTTTTTTCAGGTATAAAATTTCTAGAAATATTTATTTTAATCATTAGAAATTATCTTATCCAGAACTTTATTAAAAACATTATCTAATGTCTCTTTATCCTTTATACTAAAATTAATAAAATTATCAAACTCCTTTTTTTTATCACAATCAAATTCTGAAAAAATATTTTCAAAAGTTTCTTTATTTGAAAAAATATTGTTATTTACTGCAATATAATCATACAGTTTTCCGGGGATACCATACCCGTTTTTTATTAAAGCTATACTGTTTACAATTAGCAAAAGCCCGTCAAATGACTTCATATATTGTAAAGATTTAATCCTATCAACAATACCGGAAAAAAATAATCTTTTTTTATTAAGACTTCGTTTTTCACAAATATCCAATATCATTTTTTTTTCATTATCATTAACTCCAATAAAATGAAGAGCAATATCTTTTTTATCTATTTGAAAATTCAAAAGATTTAAAACTTTTTCCGGATTTCTACCTACATTTAATTTTCCAACATGACCTATATGATAATAATTTTTATCATATACGATTTTTTTTAAATCATTGACATTTTTTATATCAAAATTTGAAATATAATTTCTGACTAAAAAAATTTTATCCGGATTAGTATGATTTGATAAAATATTTTTCATTGAATCAGTTGTTGTTAAAATATAATCTGAAGTTTTGATAATTATTTTTTCTAAAAATCTTAAAAATTTCTTTTTAAAAATTTCATTAAAAGAAGGATTGAATCCAAAAAAATCTCTATATTCAATTATTAACTTAGGTTTACAAAATCTTATTATTTTATAAAAAAAACCAATAATTACATTTGTAAAAGAGGGACAGGTAGCTAAAACATAATCATACTTTTTAAAAATTAAATGAATTATTACATTAGGAAACCAGCCTGCAAAAGCTTTGTCAATTAATTTAATATTGCTTTTTGAACTTTTAAAATTAGTAATTTCCTGTTTTTTTTTATCTTTAAAAAAAAGTTGTTTTATATACTTAACATTATTATAATTAGAATTTTGAGCTGTTATAACTTGTAATTTTATTTTTTCATTCTTTATTAAAATATTATAAAAAGCCTCGATCCTTCTTAATCCTCCGCCTAATTCCGGAGGAAAATTTTTAGTTATATATAATAATTTCTTCAAAACTAAATACCTTTTATTATTTTTGCCACAGGCTGACACTAAATGATTGCAGCCCTTAATAATACAAGAATCTTAATAATGTCTGTATTTATCTGTGTAAGTCTGTGGCTAAATTTAACAGCATAAATACCACAATAGTTTTAATTATATTGTTGTTTTTGCCACAGATTTTCACAGACTTCACACTAATTTTAGATTTTTCTCTTCTTTTATATACTTTTTATTACAACTAATACATTTATATTCATTGTCTAATTTTTCGCCGCATTCACATATCCATCCTTTAATTTCAGCCGGTACACCATAAACTAAAGCATAATCAGGAACATCTTTTGTTACTACAGATCCGGCTCCGACAAAACAAAATTTACCTAAAGTAACTCCGCATACTATTGTTGCATTAGCGCCAATAGATGCCCCTTGCTTTACATTTGTTGTTTTATATTCATTCTTTCTTTCAATAAATGCTCTTGGATTGATTACATTAGTAAAAACACATGATGGGCCGCAAAAAACATTATCTTCAATTATCACATCATCATAAATAGAAACATTATTTTGAATCTTAACATTATTCCCTATCACTGCTCTGCTTCCAATAAAACAATTTTGCCCTAATATTGACTTTGATCCTATTTTAGCTTTACTCATAACATGTGTAAAATGCCAGATAAAAGCATTCTCCCCGATTACTGCTCCTTCATCTATAATTGCTGTTGAATGATGTTTAAAAAATAATCCTTTATCATTTTTTTTTTCAATTAATTCTTTCATGAAAAAATTCCTTTCATCTCTTGTGTGTCAAACTCTAATGGAAAATCAACTTTATTCCCTGTAAGCATTGATTTATAAATCGCTAATATTATCTCAACTGATTTTTTACCGTCTTCTGCAGAAATATACGGTTTTTTATCATTGATAATTGCATTATAAAAATCATAATATAATTGAATATGACCAAAACCATAAACATTTGGAGGATCGCCATTATCCTCAACAATATCCTCATTTTCAAACCGCCAGGTTTCAATATTATTAACTGCAACCCCGCCGACAACAACTGTACCTTTTTCTCCGAATATTGAAATTTTTTCTTCAAGATTTTTTGGAAAGACATCTGTTGCGCCTTCAATTATTCCTACTTTATTATCTCCAAATTCAATTATTGCTGTTCCAAAATCCTCAGCTTCTCTTGGGCAATTATATTTCCTGATAACTCCATACACTGATTTTACATCTTCACCCATAAGCCACTGCAGTAAATCTATCCCATGAGTGCATTGGTTCATCAATGCTCCTCCGTCTAATTCCCATGTTCCCCGCCATTTTGCCTGATTATAATAATTAATATTTCTATTCCAGCGGATAGAAATTTGCCCGTGAAAAATTTTACCAAATTTATTTTTATCTAATGCTTTTTTTAACTTTTGAATAGGAGCATTAAAACGATTTTGAAGGCAAATTGTTACTTTTTTATTATTATTCTTGCTTGCTTCTATTATTTTATCACAATCTGTGACTGATAATGCCATTGGTTTTTCACATATTACATTTGAACCGGCTTTTAACGAATTAATTGTTATTTCAGGATGATATCCTGACTCTGTAGCAACAGCAACCACATCAATTTTATTTTCAGTAAACATCTTTTCATAAGAAGTATATGATTTAACATTTATATCAGAAAATTCATCGCTTAATTCTACTGCTGTTTTCTTTGATAATTCTTTATTCACATCTACACAGGCAACCGGTAAAAAATATGGTTTGTTTGAATAAAGTGCTTCAAGATGCTTCTTGCTGATCCTGCCGCATCCTATCAATGCATATTTCAATTTTTTTATATCATCAATGTTTTGTTTCCCCATTTTATTCCCTAAAAAATTATTTTTTATAAAACTCTTTTATTTTTATGCATACATATTCTATCATATCGTCAGTCATGCCAATAAAAACAGGTAAAGCTAAAACATTATTACATAAATTTTCTGTATTTGGAAAATCCCCTTTTTTATATCCAAGATCTTTAAAACATTCCTGTAAATGCATAGTAGTTGGATAATAAACAAAGGATCCAATTTTATTATTTTTCAGATAATTTTGCAATTCATCTCTTTTTTTACATTGAATTGTAAAAACATACCAAACCGGCTTTGTCCCCTTTTCTACTAAAGGTAATTTAATCTCATCAATATTCTTTAATTTTTCAAAATATTTCGTTGTAATATGTTCACGCTCTTTAATTTCTTCATTTATATACTGTAATTTTACATTCAAAATTCCAGCCTGTATGGTATCAAGTCTTGAATTTATTCCAATATATTCATGAAAATACTTTTTCCTTGATCCATGAACACGCAATATTCTAATTTTTTCAGCAATTTCATCATTCTCAGTTACAACCATACCTCCGTCCCCAAAACAACCAAGAGTTTTTGTTGGGAAAAAACTAAAAACTCCAATGTCACCAAGAGTTCCTGCAAATTTATTTTGCCATTTCATGCCAAATGCTTCTGCAGAGTCTTCAACTATCTTTAAATTATGCTTTTTTGCTAAGTCTCTTATTTTATCATAATTTGGAGTTTGAGAGAATAAATCAACCGGCAATATACATGAAGTATTTCCATTTATTTTATCTTCAATTTTATCAACATCAATATTATAAGTATCTTTATTTACATCAACAAAAACCGGCTTTAAATTATTTCTTATAATACATGAAGTTGAAGAAAAAAAAGTAAAAGGAGTTGTTATAACCTCACTACCCGCAGGCAAATCTAAAGCTAAAATAGCAAGAAATAATGCATCAGAACCATTGGCAACACCTATCGCATGTTTAACTCCTAAATAATCCTGCATTTTTTTTTCAAACTCTTTTACTTCATCTCCTAAAATAAAAATGCCTTTTTTAATCAGATCATCAATTTTTTTTCGTATTTCTTCACCATATCTTTGATCCTGATATTTGTTTGTAAAAAAAGGTATTTGCATGATTTTCCTG
>CAZYID010000034.1:15109-20498 GCA_964646595.1 uncultured Spirochaetales bacterium
TTATCTCACCTGTTTTTGCTATACTATTATCAAAAAAGAATATAGATTATAAAATACTTTAATGTCAAGAAAAAGTTATAATTAAACCTATTTAGACTTAATAAACGAAGCATCTTGAAGCACAGTTTTAAAATAATAATCAATATTAAAAAGCATATAAAATAAATGCATTGCTTCTTCAAAATCTCTCCAGAGTGTACCGGTATTTCTTAATTCTCGTAAATAATCCGGGAAAAAAGCATCAGTATAACTTTTTCTCCATATAAATCCTGCTCCTATAGCCAAATCATCTTTTTGTTTTAAAGGAATTTGATAATTAACCGGCAGCTGATTCTTGCTTTTTAATTTTCCAAAACCAATTGTCTCCGGGAATAAAAAAGGCTGTATTGCTTTTTTTACTGATTTCCCGTATGCAGTATTAAACTTAACATGCCCAAAAAACTCCGGATATTCAACAAAATCCTGATTTTTTAAAAATTCTACTGCTGCATTTATTCTTTTCATTCTATTTTTTACTTTTTTTAATCCAGACTCTCTTCTATAATAATTATCATTATATCTAATTTCTCCTTTAATAACTTCCCAGATTTCAAAATTTTCTTTTATATTAACTTTCCATCCATTTTCATCCTTATTTAATACAATTATTCCGGAAGCTTCACTTTCACCCTGAGTCCATCCATTAGGCCAGTTTGATAAATATTTAATTGAATTAATATTAAAAATTATATCATCTGTTTGATCTTCTATAACTTCTCCAATAATCACACCCGGTGAAATTAATTGAGATCTTAATTCTCCATATTTATTCCCTTTTTTATCTATCTTTACTTTAAAAATAGACTCCGATTTTTTAGAATCTTTAAAAATCTTATATGTTGTTTCCGAATCATATTTAGCTTTTAACGTAGTGCAACCAGCAATGATTGAAACAAATAATAAAGTTACAAATATTGTAAAAAAAATACTTTTCATAATATTAACATTCCTTATATTGCTAAAAATTAATTTTTATCCCTGCACTTGGAAATGGTATTGGTATATCAGCTTGACTATCAGGTGACGGGTTTTCATCCCCAGTATATTTATTAATTGTAACACCGCCTTTTGGTCTATAAATAATTTTAAATATATCTTCTATTGCTAAATATGCTTCAAATCTTACTTTTGATTTTGGAAAGAAAAAGTTAAATGCAAATTTTATATCAAATGGGATGCTAAAATCAGTTCTTAGAGAATCACTATATTCCTGCTCAATTGAGTACATTTCAGCAACTGTCCCATCTTCCAAAACTGCAGCAAACCTATCTTCATCCCCGTACTCTTTTTTTGGTTTTCCTGTTGCAAAAGCAAGTTTAGGAGTAATTGTAAACCATGGCAAAGGATGAATATTTAGAACAATATTTAAATTATGAAATCTATGATAAGACGGATAATACCATTTACCTGTAGGAATCCCTTCAATAGTTTGATCGTTTTCAAGTCCATTTGTTTCCGGATTTAAATACCTTGCAAATATAAAAGAATATGTTATCCAGCCGTCTATGTACCTTGAAAGTTTTCTCTGAAACATAATGTCAAATCCGGCAACATGCCCTATTCCATCACAATTAAGATAATAATTTGTTTTTTCCGAATCACCTGCAAGTTCTGCATTCAAATAAAATCTGTTAAAATAATATTTATAATAACCTTCAAGTTTTATTTTAAATCCTTGCGGGAACTCTGCTTCTATTCCTAAAACATTTGTAATAACTTTAGGCATAGGAATATCAAAATCCTTAATTCCAAAATCTCCTGAAACAGCAGTTTCTTCTAACGGTGCTTTTGTAAAAAGCCCTATTCCTGCACTTAGCGTAAGTTTATCTAAAAATTTTAAATTTTTTACCGGTGTATAATGAATATTAAATCTTGGACCAGGTACAGGATAAGTATTCATTGTCCCGTTAACAAAACTATCTGAAAAAATAACTGTATGGTCCAGCCTGCATCCCAGGTCCACATCAAGTATATCCTGTACTATATTAAAATTAAATTCAAAATATAAAAATGTTTTTAAATATTGTTTATCTTCTGCATTAATTTTATAGCTTATTTTTTTATATACAGGATATCCATCTTCATACACTATACTATAATATTTCCCTCCTGCATCATAATAAATAAAATCAAACAATCCACCTGTACCAACACTAAATAATATTTTTTCATGAAGTTTAATATCTGTATCATATCTTGATTGAATACTATGAAGAACAGTATTTTCATAAAATTTTGAATCTTGATCTTTTATTTCAAATTCACTTGTATCAAGGTCATATTTTTTCTTAAAATCTCCTGAATACTCCTTTTTACCTTCCTCGCTAAATTCATATTTCCTTTCATTGTATAAAAACTCATAACCTGCTAAAACATGAATAAATACTTTATCATTAGGTAATATCTTAAATCCTGTAACACCAAAAGTATCATAAACAGAACTCTTAAAATCTCTTTTTATATTTATATCTGAGTCTCGGGTTTCATCTTTTTCCCCGTCATATCCAAATCCCATACCATCACTTCCAAAAAATCCATTTACATACCATTCAAATCTATCATTAGGTTTCCAGAACCATTTTAAATAAGCATCTCTAATATATGGTGATTCTGAAATCTCAATTCCATCCCTCTTAATTAACCCGTTTTCCTTTAAAGAATTATAAGCTAGAATCTCCAAATCATAATAAGTTAATCTTCCTCCAATAAAAAGACCTGCATTTTTTAATCCAACAGGTGTTTGTAAAAATAGCTCAAATGTTGAAGTTGATAAAACACTTTCAAATTTTAATCCTTCATCAGGTTTCACACTTTCTACTTCCAGTAAACCACTCATTGCAAGACCGTGTTTAACGCTGAAAATTCCATTTGAAAATTTAGCTGATTCAACAATATTTGGATTAAAAATCGAATACGTACCACCCCAATGATAAGGATATCTAACTAAAAATCCGTCGTAAACAGCAGTAAATTCATCCGGATTACCGCCTCTTACTGATAATCTTCTATCAAATCCGGAACTAAAAGTTACACCCGGTAATGTTTTGATAGTACTCATAACATCTTCAATTATACCTATTTCTGCTGTAGATTTTAATTCATCATTATCAACAACCGTTGACACGCCGACTTTTTCATCTTTTTTATCTATAGCTTCTTCTTCAATAAGAAGTTCTTTGCCTTCAAGCACTCCCTCAATACTCATTTCAATAGTGATTTCTTTATCAAACTCTTTTATATTTACTCTCTTTAAATCATATCCAATAAGGTGTGCATTTATAATAACTCTTGTAATCTCATCAGATAGAATTATTTTTGCTTTTCCATTTTTATCTGTAAAAACCGTAATATCAGTATTGCTTACTGTAACTTTTACTCCTTCAAGCGGAATCTCTATATCTTTATCAATTACATTAATATTTAAATCTTTTGAATATAAAAAAACTGAATAAATTAAAAATAAAATTATAATAAATAATATTTTTTTCATCAAAAAAACCTTTTTCCCTTTTTATAAAAAATAATTACATTCTCACTATTTAATAACAGCAAAACAAGCATTTGTTTGTTTTTGAAGTCAATTTACCATATCTTTTTTATTTTTATACATTGATATAAAAAATAAGTTAAATATATAATAATATTTACAAACTTTTTAAATAAAAATTAAAGAAATCGTTAAATTATTAAAAAAATCGAATGATTTTTTGAGTTTATTAGATTATATTAGTGTATAACATAATTTATATTTAAAATAAACTATAAAAATAAACTTAAATATGCAAAATAACAATTTATTTCATAATAAACTAAAATCTATACATAATAAATTATTTTCATCTCAAAATGAAAAAGATATTTTATCAGAAATTGACTCATTGTATGATTTAATACAAAGCAAATACATAGATCTTGATTTTTTTAAAAAATTAGATGAAATAATTAACGAAATTCTAAATGAAGACTTATTAAAAAATGAAACATATGCACAAGGATTTATAAAAAAATACCTGAATATATATTTTAACGAATTAAAAATAGATTTTTATTCATCCTGGGGGCTTATTTTTCTGAAAATTTTATATAGAAAAAATAATATCCATTATCCATTAATATATTCTTCAATATTAAAAGTTTTTTTTAAATATTTAGAATCCGAATATTCTATAAAAGAACTCTCTTTTCCAATTGCAGATAATGTGAACTTTTTTGAAATAATAAACGACTGGCTTCCTGTAATAGATAAATTAATAAATGAATCCAGTTCATATAATTTATTATTCAATGCTTCTACCAGAAATAAAATAATTTTATATTTATACGATTTATATAATAAAAACAACTCTCTAAATATATGGTTTCCATGTTCCGGTATAGGAACAGAACCTCTTTTATTTTCTATTTTGTTAAATCTTATTCATGAAATAAAAACAAATGATGATAAAATGAAAAATTTTAAAATTTATTGCTCTGACCCTAATAATATTTTACTTGAAGAAGGATTAAGGATTAATCCGTTAAATGATCTTTTGTTAAAAACAAAATCAGATTTTGCAAAAGAAAACAATGTTAATGTAAAAAATTTAAAAACAGCAATAAAAGACGCAAAAAAGAACTTAATCACTAAAAATAATAACTTTTTATCAACAGGCAAATATTTAGAAGGAAATTTTGATATTGTAATAATTAATTCTTTAAAATTATCAGATCTAACTTTTTTTAAAAAAAAGCTTATAAAACGATTAAATAGATTAAATGAAATAAATAGAGATATTATTGTTATTTATGAAGCTAAAACTTCTGAAAAAATTGATGAAAATGAATTTAATCTGGAAAATATTAATTATATTTCTCTAATTGATTCTACACTAATTTCAAAAAAAGAAAGCGATTACTTTTTAAGTTATTTAATTTTTGAGCTAAGAAGCCAAGAAGAAGAGAAAACCTCCGAAAAAGATAATTCTTTATCAAATATTTATAATAATTATAAAAATATTGACCAAAAAGAATTAAAAAAGGCTATTTTAAAGATAAATAAAGAAACAATTCAAACTAAAAAAGACTTTTTAATATATGCGTTTCTTCTGGCAAAAGCAGCATTATTTAGCAAATCATATGATATTTTAAAAAATTATTACTCTAATGATTATAATTTTTCATATAAAATCTTAAAAATAATTATAAAAAGCACTAAAAACAATAAAGTAATAAATAAAATACAAAACTTTATCTTTGAAAAACAAATAAAAGAAAAAGGATTTACTGCAGAATTACTTGATGCATTAACTGACGGCATTGAAGAATATAAAATAGAAGAAAAAAAATATAAAAATCAAAAAAGATGGTTATA
>CAZYID010000035.1:0-20399 GCA_964646595.1 uncultured Spirochaetales bacterium
CACTTTTATTTCCATCACATGCAGCCAAATACTGTGCAGAATATAAATCTTTGTTTATAATGTATAGCTGTGGAGATTTAAATAGGAAAAAACAAAAAACTATTTTATATTTTTCATATCTATTTTAATATTAAAATAGACATCATCTATGAACACTATTTTGTGATTTTGGATTTTCTTTTGCAATGTCTGCTTTAATTAATTCAATGACTTTTTCAATATCCTTGTCTCTGTAGTTAATATAATCCTCGGTTGTTAGATCTACATTGAAATCCGGTATTACACCTCGATCGGGATTTTCATCACTTACAATCAATTTTGCCACTGGTATCAAGTACATAAAGTTAGAATTAGGGAGAAATACAGGTCTCATATCACTCGACATATAAACCCGACCGCCGGTCTCACTCCCAACAATTGTCCCCAAATTATTGCTTTTAAAAAGCCCCGTAAAAACTACTCCTGCAGAAAATGTTTCATGAGAAGTTAAAAGAAAAACTTTCCCATGGAACCTTTCGAACAATTCATCAGCTAAATACGATTTATTATTTTCATTTTTAGCATAATATAAAGTACATGGTTTTGATTCTAGAATACCTCTACCTATCCAATAATATGGATCATCCTGCTCAACAAATTTATAAAAAGGAATTCTCCATAAAAATTTAGGAATTTTCATTTCATAGTATGTATTCTGGATCATATATTGAATTATATCTTGATGAATAGAGCTTACCTTAAAAGAAAATTCTTTTAACCCCTGAAGAGTAAAATTAATTAAGTACGACAACACATAATATCCCCAATCTCCATTTCCACCAGGATTATGTCTAACATCAATAATAAGATATTCTTTATTTATATATCTGATAAACAAATCATCAATAAATGCCTTGAAAACATCCCATTCACCATTACCAAAACCAACAAATTCAAGAATAGGAACCGTCTTTCCGTTTACTATAATTTCAGACTCAATATAATCTTTCTTTGGAGTAGAAGCATTTTTAAAGTATTCAAGGCTAATCCCTTGTATAGTGGTTACTTTAATGATTCCATTCTGCTTGTATGTAATCTTCCAGGGAGATGACATTTTATAATAGGTTTGAATTATCAAACTGAGTTGTTCTGCAAATCGCGCCTGCTTGAGATGTTGGAGTGTACCTGGCATGTATTTCATAGCATCAACTACCATTTGCTTAATAGAGACATCATTAATGGCAAGGATTTCCACTCTCATAGGTACGTCATTTACTCCATAGTTGTCCTTAACAAAAATTCTTCCGTCAATCGATGTGAATATTAGAGGAAATATACTTTCTACGGTTTTCTCCCAGTTCAAGGGGTAAATTGTTGTATGTCCATCCTCTATAAAAGTAGCCAGTTCTTGAATATAATAAAAAGCATCAATAGCTGGAATTCCTTCAAATTCAACTGCATTAATTTTAGATTTAACCTCTTCCGCTTTTTCCAAAAATGCTTTTTTAGTGATTACACGAAAGGGATCAGCATGCAATTCCTCAGTATATTTTACAAGAGAATCAACATCCTTAATAAGGTCTTCTTTGGTAACCGAATAATTCATAAGATATTCATCATAATATTTGTCTATATCCATTTGCGCTGTTGGATACATTGGCGGTTTTTGCAATAATACTGTACCAAACCAAATGGCAACAAAAATCAGGATTATCCCTAAAATAATTATCAATTTTTTTAGTTTTTTTTTCAATCTATCCTCCTATTTTAAAAATCCCATGAAAAAGACCATGCAATTTCATCAAAAAATATATTCCAATCTTCATAATGCCATTTATGAAAATCATTGTTCCCAATGCTATCGCTTGAATAAACCATCCCATTACTCCAATGAACTCCAATAATAAATGAAAAGTTATTTGGTAAGTCAAATATTATATTAGGACCAAATTTGCAGGCAACAAAATCTGACCCCCATCCATGATCTTTCATCGGCGAATCGTTATAATGAGTTATGTTTACAGATAATGATGCCCACATTACTCCTGTAATAGTAAAATTATTATGCCTTACATAACCCATAAACATTTTTTCCTCTGCTTTTTCTTTTCTGGAATCTTCAATCACAAGGATTTTATATCCAAGCATAAAATCGCAGGAAAAAGTCCAGCCATTAAATGTATTGTCTAATTCCCAATAAAAAGTTCGTTCATAATAACTGTAATTTAATAACTCGATCCGTTCAAATGATGGTGCAGCTGACATAACAACATGTGTCCATCTTTTACACGGTTTGTCAATAACTGAAGATATGTCAAGCTGTAATGCAGCAGAAAACCAGTTTTTAAATACAGGCCCATATAAACTATCTTTCATTAAAATATCTTTATCCTCATAACGATGAACTCCGCTGTAATTATTTCTTGCCAAACCAGCACCTAATCCAGAAATATTCCAGCCGGTTCCTATTTGAGCTCCGGCATCAAAGGTTAAAAATGCAACAGGAGTAATAGAAATATCCATACTGGTTTTTATTGATACTGGAGTTATGTCTGTAGAAAATGTTAAATTTATATTATTATCATTTAACAAGAAATGATCGAATTTCAAAAAAGGAGCAATTATTGAAAAATAAGTTCCCAAACTAATCTTACCGCTTAACTCAGAAGGTGATATCTCAGAGCCCGCATCATCCTTTGAATGATGCTTAAAATCCGGATCTCCATCGTCTGTGTAATTATAATTATAAGAGTAAGATGGCAAACTGATATGATTACTTGATTTTGTAGGGTCATAAGAAAAATACCACGCCATTGGAAGATATATTCCTCCTCTAAATTTTACATTTGTAGTTTTTTCCTCTTGAATATCAGTCGAGTTATCCTCGCAATAAGATATAGAAGTGATAAATAAAAATAAAATTAATATAAAATTATATCTTTTTATTTTTTTCATCTTTCATCCTTTTTTTATTAAAATTACAACTCTGTAATTTTTAAGATTTTTATCAGGTTGTTCTTCTTTGGTTGACGATCAGTAACAAATTATTCCAAAAAGATGATTTTGACAATAGAACTAGTGGATAAATCGTATAGAACTAGTGGATAAATTTGAAAATTTTTTTATATATTTATTATAAATCTTATACTTTCTTAAAAAATGCGATTAATTCAAACCTATTTTTTACTTTGGTTTTCCCAAAAATACTGTAGATATGTTTTTTGACAGTTGAAACAGATATAAATAAATTATAACCAATTTGTTTATTATTATACCCCTTTAGAATCAAATAAATTATTTCTTTTTCTCTATCTGTAATATCATATTTATCAAACAAATTTTCATCAGGCTTCAATTCAACTTTTTTATTTAAACGGTTTAAGAAATAACCAATAATATGAATCGTTAAAATAATGCTTATTGAAGGTAATAATATTACATAATAATAATTATAAATAAAGTTGGGAATAATGCCTATTTCTTCGAAATAATATCCTATAACGTTTAATGTTATAAATGGAAAAGTAATAATTGTAATAATAAACAAATCACGGGCTATTTTTTTAAAATACTTGTTATCAATTTTTTTATAATTAATTATTAAAATTATAATCAAATAAATTATTATAGCAACAAAAAGACTATCTATAATTCTATTCCATAAACCTAGATCTAAATATGCCTGCCAGCTATTCGGATATAATGAAAAAAAAACGAAAATGCATGTTTCTTCGATTAAAATTATCACTGATGAAAGTATAAAAAAAATGATATTTTTTATTTTTTTGTGTGCTGCCGATACAATTTCATGAATAAAAAAAGGGAGAGTAAAATATAATAATCTGAAAGTTAATGTATTAACAATATTAGATATTAACCAATAGAAATCTCCGGAATTCAATTTATTTATGACAATATAATCCGTAATAATTTTTTCGATTATTAAAAAAGTAAAAGGAACAAAAAACAATAATGTACCAATATATAATTTATCTTTTGATATTATCAAAAAAATCAGAGTAACTGAAATTGATGCAATGCCGATAAATAGTGATAATATCAAATAAAGCAATTCAAAATGCATAAAATTACTCGAATTAATTATTAATAATTGATAAAAAAGTTATATCATAATTAAAAAAACACTTCTTCTTTTCTTCTAATTTTATCAAAAGTGCTATATGGTATTGAAAGCATGGAAAAATAATAAGGTATGCTTTTTTTAAATAACGGTAATAAAATAGAAATAAAAAAATTTCTAATACCTGAAAAAACAACACCTTTCATTGTGCCTATTTTCATGGAAGTATATGCTCTATTAGTAGCAATTTTTGCTGCTTTTTTTCTATAATACTGATACTTTTTAAATAAATTTTGAGCATTTGAATTTTTAAATAAAATATTTTTAAAAATATTAGCGCAAAACTCTGCATCAGCAAAACCTGTATTCATACCCTGTCCTCCTATCGGAGACATAACATGAGCAGAATCCCCGCAAAACAGCACTTTATCTTTAAAATAAGTTTTATTTATATAATGCTGAACTCCAAAAGGACTTTCAGAAATTTTTGTTGATTCTTTTAAATTTATTCCTGTTTTTCTTTCTACTTCATTTTCTAAATAATTTTTTTCAGGTTTTTTTAAATATTCTTTTGTTTTAATAATCCATCTTCTTTTTCCTCCCGGCAATGGAAAGGATTCTACAGGTCCTTTTTTGGTAAAAAATAAATGCGCTTCTTCATTAAATCCGGATTTATCAACAAAATCTCCCATAAAAAAAGTATATTTATATCTGTCTCCAATAAATGGAATATTCAAAAAACTTCTTACATCACTTTTATTTCCATCACATGCAGCCAAATACTGTGCAGAATATAAATCTTTGTTATTCTTTGTTTTTATTAATACTTGATTATTTTTTATCTCCAATGATTTAAATTCCAGGCCTTTTTTTAATTCTATAGAATTATATCTTTTTAAATTATTTTCTAAAATTGTTTCTGTCTCAATTTGAGGGATTGAAAGGATGTACGGGTAAAGTGATTTTATTTTATTAAAAGCTACTTTTCCAATAATTTTTTTTGAACCATGAACTATAACATTTTTTACTTTTACACCTTTATTAATAAAAAGATTATCTATGCCTAATTTTTTAAATATCTGCATGGAAGGAGGAGTAATACCAATTGCTTTTGAGTCTACTCTTCTTTTTAATTCTTTTTCTATTATAAGAGTTTTAATATTAAATAAACCTAATATATTTCCTAATAACAATCCAATTGGACCGGCGCCAACAATAATGATGTCGTAATGCATATAACTCTCCTTTTAAAAAGATTTTATAATAATAATAAATTTATTTCAATTTAATTAAAAAAATTATTCTATATTTAAAAAAATCGTGGTATATTTTTTGCGGTCAAAACACATTTTTAACAAAATAACTCTAAATAATTAATTTAGGAAAACAAAAACATGAAAATTTTCAATTATTTTATAAATAGAACTAAACTAGTAAACATGTTAACTATTAGCATCCTAATTCTTGGAATTATCGCAGTAATCAAAATAAAGCGAGAAGCATTTCCAAATGTAGATTTTGATAGAGTATTTGTAATTACTGTTTACCCTGGTGCTGCACCTGAAGATGTTGAACTAAACGTAACAATTCCCTTAGAAAATAAAATTAGAGGAATTAATGGCTTAGAAAAAGTAAATTCTATAAGCCGAGAAGGCTACTCAATGATAGAAGTATTAATTGATCCTGATATTAAAGATAAAGAAAAAGTAAAAATAGAAATCCAAAAAGCAACAGATCAGGTTGTAGATTTTCCCTCTGAAGTTGAAAACAGACCTATAATATGGGAATTCAAATCCGAAAATTTTGCAATTATTAAAGTAGCACTTTCATCTGATATAATAAGTGAACAGGAATTACGTAGTTATGCAAGAGCCTTAAAGAAAAAAATTGAAGACCTTTCGTATGTTGCTAAAACTGATACATTAGGATTTAGGCAACGAGAAATCCAAATCAGAGTTAATTTAGTTAATTTAGTTAAAAATCATCTCTCACTAAGTGATATTGTAAATAGTATACGAATAAGAAATATCAGAATTCCTGCTGGATTAATAAAAGGTAAAGGTCAGAGTAAAAGCATAATTACTGAAGCAAAATTTCAAACATTAGAAGATGTAGAAAACATGATATTACGAACTAATTTTGAAGGTAATCAAGTTAAAGTAAGTGATATAGCTGATGTTGTTGATGATTTTGAAGAATATTGGGAAATCAATAAAATGAATGGCAATATAGGAGTAGCAATAGAAATTGTAAAAAAAAGCAATGCAGATATTATAAAAACCATTAATCAGGTAAAAAAATGTATTGATGATTTTAAAACAGAAAATAATAGTACTATCCAGATAGATTACATTAATGATTTTTCTATTGGAACAAAAAGTATGTTAAATGTTGTATTAAGAAATGCACTATTAGGTATGATATTGGTTATTGCAACATTATTAGTGTTTCTAAATTTTAGATCAGCATTCTGGACTGCTATGGGTATCCCCTTTGCTCTTTGTATTACTTTATTTATTATGGTACTTACAAATGTTTCTATAAATGGACATTCACTTATTGGTATGGTAATTGTACTTGGAATGCTGGTTGATGATGCAATTGTTGTTGCTGAAAGTATATATCGTTATAGACTTGATGGTCTTTCTCCAATAGAAGCGGCAAAACAGGGGCTTCGTGTAGTAGCAGCTCCTATCTTTGTAACTGTATTAACTACTATTGTTGCATTTTCTCCATTGTTTTTTTTGCCGGGTATTGCAGGAGATTTTATACTTCCGATTCCTCTGGTTATAACATTTACATTATTAGCAAGTTTATTTGAAGCATATTTTATTCTACCAAATCATTTAACCGGTCACTCTCAAAAAATATTGATAAATCCAAAAATAAAAAAAATAAAAGAACGAAAATGGTTTCCTTCTTTTCAAAAACAATATGTTCGTATATTAAAACTTGCATTACATCATAGATTTATTTTAGTTTTTATTTTTATAATCCTCTTTTTTGGTTCAATTGCTTTTGCTGTTATAAAAATGAAATTCATCTTTTATCCTCAAAATAATATTGAACAAAGTACATGGTATTTAGAAGCTGTTCGTGAAACCTCTCTTGATAGAATGAATGAACTTACTTATGAAATAGAAAAAATTTTAAAAAAACAACCAAAAGGATCAATTTTGTCTTTTTCTACAGAAATAGCAAGAGGAAGATGGAGTATTCCTGAAAACGAAAATTATGCAACATTATATGTATATTATCCTCCTGCAAATCAACAAAAATATGATCCAAAAAAAATTATTAAAGAAATAAATGAAAAAATTGAAAGTCTATCGGAGATAGTAAAATCAAGACATGAAATAGGCGACGCTGGGATGCCGTTAGGCGGTGATGTAGAGATAAAAATAATTGGAAATGATAATGATAAAAGAAAAATTATTGTAGATAATGTGATAAACTATCTTAGAAATTTGGATGGAGTAACTGATGTAGAGAGTACAGATAAAACCGGTAAACCCGAATTTTCTATAGAATTTAATTATGAAAAATTAGCAAAATATGGATTAAATCCATCAGATATAGGGCTTACAGTTAGAACAGCATTAGAAGGAACTATTGTAAGTAAATCATATACACCGGAAGAAAGAATTGATTATTGTGTTATTTTACAAAAAGAAGATCGTGGTAGTTTAGATACCATAAAAAAACTTTTTGTAGTAAATGATAAAAACAGGTTAGTGCCAATTAAAAATGTTGTGAAATTTAAAGAAAATGAAACAATTGGAAAAATTGAGCATATTAATGGCGATCGTTTTACAAATATTATTACCAGTCTTGATAAAAAGAAACTAACTCCAATTAAAGCTACTTCAAAACTAAAAGAATATCTCCCGTCAATTCTTTCTAAATATCCCGGATTTCGTTATGAGCTGGGCGGAGAAGCAGAAGAAACAGAAAAATTTTTTGTAAATATTGCTATTGCATTTATTGTTGCATTATTTGCAATATATTTTACTCTCTCTCTTTTATTTAATTCTTTTATTCAACCAGGAATTGTAATGGTTACAATTCCTTTTGGAATTGTCGGGGTAATCTGGACATTTGCAATTCATAATCTGGCTTTTTCATTTCTTACTTTAATAGGAATTGTTGGATTATCCGGAATTGTTGTAAATGATTCTTTAATAATGGTTGATTATATTAATAGATTAATTCGGGAAAAAAAATGTACTTGCTTCCAGGACTATATTGATTTAGTTATTGAAGGCGCAAAAGTAAGGCTTAGACCTATTATTCTTACAACAATTACAACAGCATTAGGTGTAATGCCAACAGCATATGGTATAGGCGGTTATGTAGAATCTCTTGCTCCTATGGTATTAGTTATTGGATGGGGAATTGTTTTTTCATCTACATTAACTTTATTTCTTTTACCGGGCTTTTATCTAATAGAAATTCAGATAGAATTATTTCTAACAAAAATAATGCCATGGTTACCATTAAAAAACCATATAAATACTATGACAGATAAATCAAAGACTTAATTAGGAAATTGCTTTAATTTTTTTAAATAATTTATTACTAGACAAAAAAAATTTATTAACTTATATCATTAATAATGGATAAAGAAAAAACAGCAAATCAATTTTTAAAGACAATAAATCTATATTCTGATCTATTAGAATATGGAATTAAAAAAAAGCATAATATGCCGGATCTTTCTTATCTAAATGCGAAAACTGAAAATAAAGTTGAAATTAATAAAAAAGTTGTTGTTAAAAACATTCCAAAGACTTCTTCTGAAAAAAAAACCAAAATCATAACTCTCGCACAATCCATTCTTTCCTGTAAACTTTGTTCTTTACATAAAGACGTAAAAAAAGTACCCGGTGTCGGTAATGTAGACGCCGACATTTTTGTTATTGAATATCCTCCGACAAGCATTGAAGAATCTGCGGGAAGACCAATGGTTGGAGAAACAGGAAATTTTTTTAAGAAATGGCTTAAAGGAATAAATATTGATATTGAAGATGTTTTTATTACAAATCTTTTAAAGTGTCCAATAAAAAAAGAAAAATTAACAAAAGAATGTATTGAAACGTGTATAAATTATATTGATAAACAACTGGAAATAATAAAACCAAAAATTATATTTGTTTTAGGTCAGATTACTCTTTCTTCATTAAAAAAAAGTTTTATAGATATTAAGCTAAATCATGGAAAATTATTTTATTATAATGAAATTCCTTGTATTTCAACATATCATCCGTCTGATGTTCTTAAAAATCCTGAATTAAAAAAAATAGTCTGGGATGATTTAAAAAAAGTAAAAAAATTTTTAATTGAAAATGAAAAATAATAAATCAATAATTAAATACATCAATGTAGCTCTGCCTGTAAAAATAAATTCTACATATTTATATAAAATTCCTGAAAATCTTGATATTCAAGAAGTATTATATAAAAGAGTTATGGTTAACTTCAACGGAAGACTATTAAGAGGATATGCAGTATCTAAAGGGAAATACACAGATAAATTCGAAATTAAACCAATAATAAAAGTATTGGATAAAAGATCAGTACTAAAAGATAAAATGATAGAATTTGCAGAATGGATTGCTGATTATTATTTTGCCGGTATTGGAGAAGCTTTATCTGTTATGGTTCCAAAAGGAATAAAACCTGCTGAGGAAGACAATGAAAAAAATTTTGCTCCAAAAACAAATAAATTAACAACCCTACAGGATAAAATTTATCAAAATATAAATGCTGATATTAAAAAGGGAGAAAAAAGATTTTATTTATACGGAGTAACCGGTTCTGGTAAAACTGAAATTTATATTAAAATTATCGAAGATGTATTAAATAAAGGGAAAAGTATAATTTTCTTAGTGCCGGAAATAACATTAAGCTACCAGACATTAGAAAGATTAAAAGAAAAATTTGGTTCATTATGCGCAGTACTTCATTCTAACTTAAAAGGAAGTGTCAGGGTTAGAGAATATCTTAAATTATTTGATAATAAAGCAAAAATAGCAATAGGGCCAAGAAGCGCTTTATTTGCTCCGCTTGAAAATATCGGTTTAATTATAATAGATGAAGAAAACGAATCTTCTTACAAATCTGAAGAAAATCCGAGATATCATGCCAGAACTGCAGCACAGTTTTTAGCAATGCAAAACAATTGTTTATTAATTCTGGGTTCTGCAACTCCTTCAACAGAGTCATGGTACTTTGCAAAAAAAGATTTTTTTAAATTATATTCTCTAAAAGAAAGATACGGCGGTGCAGAGCTTCCTGAAATAAGCATTATTGATAATTCAAAATTTACAACAACTACAAATTTGACACTTCCATTAATCCAGGAGATAAATGAAAGATTAAAGAAAAAAGAACAGGTAGTTTTGCTTCAAAACAGAAGAGGTTTTGCTAATTTTATTAAATGTAAAGAATGCCAAAATATTATTAAATGTCCAAAGTGTGAAATTTCTCTAACTTATCATAAATTAAAAAATAATTGCATCTGTCATCATTGCGGATATCATATAATATTGCCGGAAAAATGTCCTGAATGCGGTGAAACAAAACTCATGCAGATAGGTGCCGGTACTCAGCGAATTGAAGATGAAATTGCAAAAACTTTTAGTTTTGCAAAAATTAAAAGAATGGACTATGATTCTTTAAAAAGTGAATTTGATTTAAAAAATTTATTTAAAGATATAGAAAAAGGAAATATTGATATTTTAGTGGGCACTCAAATGATTGCAAAAGGCCTTCATTTCCCAAAAATTAAATTTGTAGGAATTGTTAATGCAGATATATTATTAAATATCCCGGATTTTAAATCAGCAGAAAGAACTTTTTCTCTGATTACACAAGTATCCGGCAGAGCAGGAAGAGTTGGTGAAAAAGGCTCTGTTATGATCCAGACAGTTAATCCGGATCATTATGCAATATGTGCTGCAAAAAATGGTAATTATGAAAAATTTTATAATAAAGAAATAAATTTCAGAAAAGCTTTAGAGATGCCTCCATTTTTAAGATTACTAAGACTGATTATTAGAGGCAACAATGAAGACAAAATAGTTGAAGATATTAATAATCTTTTTAACAAAATTAAAAATTGTCAAAATAAAGATATTCAAATTTTAGGTCCTGCGCCATGTTTAATAACAAAAATAAATAACAATTATAGATATCAAATATTATTAAAATCAAAAAAAATAAAAACACTTCAAGATCTTGTTAAAAATGCTATAAAAGATTTTAATATTAAAAGTAAAAATTATTTAGAAATAGACGTTGATCCGGTGGATTTGTTTTAAATATATTAAATGAACAGGCGAGATGCCTATCTTACCATAATGGGGACAGAGCTTATAAAAAGGAAAATTTATGAAAGAAATTATTTTAGCAACATACAATAATAATAAAAAAAGAGAACTTTCAAATATTTTTGGAAATGATATAAAATTAAAAACATTGTCAGAAATAAATTTTAATGAAAAAATAATTGAAGATGGAAACTCTTTTATTAAAAATGCTCTTATAAAATGTAAATCAGTATATAAAAAAAGAAATAAACCTGTTATTGCTGATGACTCAGGGCTTTGTGTTGAAGCTATAAACGGCGGTCCAGGGATTTTTTCTGCGCGATTTGGGGGACAAAGCTTAAATGATGTTGAAAGAAATCAATATCTTTTGACTCAAATTCAAGGCAAAAAAAATTTAAATGCTTCTTTTGTTTGTGCTCTTGTCTTGTATATGAATAAAAATAAAATATATATTATTCAAGAAGAAGTAAAAGGAATAATAACTTTTGAACCAAAAGGAAAAAATGGTTTTGGTTATGATCCGATTTTTTTTATTCCGGAACTTAATAAAACTATGGCAGAACTTGCTGAAAAAGAAAAAGATCAAATTTCTCATCGCGGAAAAGCAGCAAGAATGATGAAAACTGTTATAGAAAAAATTGAATTTTAATTATCATCAAAGAAACTAAAATGAATAAAAATAACATTCTCTATAAAAATTATATTTCACGAATAAATAATGTTCTTGATTACATTGAAAAAAATCTTGATAAAAATTTTACTCTTAGCGAACTTGCAAAAATAGCTAATTTTAGTAAATATCATTTTCATAGAATTTTTTATTCAATAATTAATGAGACATTATTCAATTTTATTCAGAGAATAAGGCTTGAAAAAGCAGCGTCTCTTTTAGTAAGTCAAATTAATAAACCAATTACAACAATTGCTCTTGACTGCGGGTTTTCGGATTCTTCTACTTTCTCAAAAAGTTTTAGAAATTTTTTTAAAATATCCCCGTCTGATTTTAGAAAAAATAACAATACAAACCAATTGAATAGCAATTTAAAACAAATGATTAGCAATTATCAAAAAGATTTTTCATCCTCCCCCATATATAATGCTGAATATATAAATAATATACAAATATGGAGGATTAAAATGAATGAAAAAAACATTAAAGTTGAAGTTAAAGAAATTGATGAAATCAATGTTGTTTATGTAAGGCATATTGGACCTTACAAGGGTGATGCAAAATTATTTAAAAAACTTTTTAACAAGCTTTTTCAATGGGCTGGTGCAAGAAATTTAATTAATTTCCCGGAAACAAAAAGCATAATTATTTATCATGACGATCCTAATATTACTGACGAAAAAAAATTAAGAACAAGTGTGTGCATCACCGTTCCAAAAGAAACACAAATTGACGGAGAAATCGGTAAATTAACACTATCAAAAGGTAAATATGCAATAACTAGATTTACTTTAGGGTATGATGAATTCGAAGAAACCTGGAACTGGCTTTACGGCAAATGGCTTCCTCAAAGCGGATATGAACCTGACGATCGATTATGTTTTGAATTATACCCGGAAGAAAAAGAGAAAAATGGAAAATGTATTGTAGATATTTATGTTCCTGTAAAACCAGCTAATTAATATTTTAAGAACAACCGGAGTAATTAATAATATTAATTTATATGATTACTTCGGTTTAAATATTTAAAAAAAATCAATCAATGTAAATAAATCATAAAATAAATAATTAAATATTGATTTATTTTTTTTAAAATTTATAATAAATATAATTATATATTATTTTAGGAGAAATCAATGGCTACAACAACAATTGAAAAAGATATGAATTTAAAAGATCTATTAAATAAATATCCGGAAAGTGCAAGAGTATTTGCGGCTTATGGTATTGGATGCCTTGGATGCGCTCTTGCTTCTTATGAAACAATTGAACAGGGAATAACTGCTCATGGAATAAATATTGATGATTTTATGAAAGATCTGAATGAATTAGTTAGTAAATAGTAACAAAAAAAGACAGTCTGATAGACTGTCTTTTTTTTAATTTAAATATTTTTTATTTATTTTTTTTCTGTTTTTCCATTAATAAATATTTTTCAATTTTAATGCCTTTAACTTCAAGTTTATCAATTCTCGCTTCACCATCATTATCTACTAATAATACTATAGTAGGATCTAGTTCTTTAAATTTTTCCTGACTTAAACCGCTTAATAATTTTTCAGCTTTTGAAGCAAGATCTTCCTGAATAAAATATTTATTATAAGGAAATTCTAATCTGAATTTACCGTCCCATTTTTCATAACCATAAAAATATTTAATTTTAGCTGAAATAAATAGCTCATCAGATGATGGTTTTTTAAAAGTAATTCTCTGTAAATCATTATTATATCTTGAAAAAACACAATATACTTTTTTACCGATAAATTTTTTTAGCTCTGATCTATCTATTTTGTTTATATCTTTAATATTCATCTCATTTCTAAGATGCCATTGATCTTCAATATTCTGAATATCTATTTCATAACCTAAAGCAAGATATCTTCCTTTTAACGGATCATATGGGTCATAGGATCTGCATTTTAATTTCAATATATTTTTTTTTGTTACAGCTTTATAAACCTGACTTGAAATAATATAAAGCTGTATTATACATAAAGATAAAAACAAAATTATCTGAATTTTTCTTTTCATTTTTAATCCTGTTTTAATTTTTTTACTAACATTAAATTTATAAATAAAACAATTAATCCGGTTATAATAAATGAAAATCCCCTTATTAATGAACTTATATCACTGTCAAAAAAACGGGTGATAACAGTTAAAAAAAGTAAAAACATTGCACTGTTGACTATTAAAAGGGATTTGTTTTTAAATCCGATATAAAAAGAATACCCACATAATATTAATATAAATATATTCATTATCCATACAGGAAGATACTCTTCGTAAAACGTAGAATTTGATATTGAAACTATAATAAATAAAATAATGATAAGTATCCCAAACAATACAAAAATATAATTTTTTAGTTTTTTCTTTTTTATAGCAAAATATCCAAATAATATTGAAACAAGTGGAAAAATAATGCAAACAGCATAATCAAATATTGCCGCAAGACCATGGAATTTTACTTCATCTCTATAGTACGTCCAACCGATTTCTTCCCAGGGCCAATGATAAGTATAAATATAAGCTAAAATGCCTATACCAACAACACCTGCAATTTTAAATGGAGACAATAACAGCGAATCTTCATCACTTTTAAATGTTATACTATATAAATATAAAATAACAAATAAATTTGCATAAGCAACAAGCCATAAACCCGGAACTGATTTTTCCATTGATATCCCTAAACCAATTACAACCCCGGCTAATAAAAAATAATCGAATAATATAATTCTAAAATAATTATTCTTTTTATTTTCAATATAATAAAATGGTATAAGCAGTAAATAAAATGGATAAAATAATAATCCTATTTTATCATTTAACTGCATATTTGATGCCAATGAAATAATTAAGATTATATATAAAGAAACAGATGATAATGAATTAAAAATATAAATTATTAAGATTGTTGAAAGAGACCATATAATTAAAAAAAGTTCAATATTTGAAGGCAGCTGATAAATCTGACCAATAAATGCTATTGATATTCCAAATGAAATTGATAAAATTAAAGAAAAAATTTCATTTTTTATTTTAGAACTTTTGCTTTTAAATAATAAATATCCGCATATTACCTGAGGAATAACCAGTATAAAATATGCAATAATAGTTTTCATTTCCTTTGTAAGAACAAACCAATTATAAATAATAATTAATAGTATTATTCCCCCAAGAATCAGCAGTCCGCTTAATATCCCTAATCCAATAATAAGTAATTTTAAAATATTTATTTTTGTAATTTTTTTTTGATAATAATCCGTTAATCTCCCGGATGTTTGTTGATCTATTATCTTTTCATTCTTTAGTAAGGGAATTTGTTCTAAAAACCATTTTATCTTGCTGTTATTCTTCATATATATTCCAAATTTATAAAGATTTTATTCAAATGAAATCAATAAGTGTTTAAATATAAAAAATTTTTTTTAATCAATAATATTTATTCTGCCGTCTATTGCAGGTTTTATATTTTTTTGTTTTTCAATATAATTATAAACCACTTCTCTATGAATAATATTATAATCAATTTTATCCGGAATCTGTGTAAAAATTTTATACCCGTCTGCGCCATCAGAAAGCCACGAGTTGATTGCTATTTTATAAAACTTTAAATTATCTATTGGTTCACCATTTATATAAATTTCAGAAAATCCTTTTGATGATTTTGAATAATTAAACTTAATACCTCCTACTTGTAAAAAACGTCCAGTACTAATACCAGTCATTGAATAATTAAGTATTCTAAGAATATTTTCTCCCTTAACTGTGCATACAACCACCGAATTATCATATTTAATAATTTCGTCAAAACTCTTTCTATTTATAGTACCTGATAGAGATTTGTTCTCTCCAATACCTCCTGCGTTCTGTATTGCAACATCAGCTTTTGTATAGTCAAGTAATGCATCACAAATCAGATTGCCGATTTCTGTTTCTTTATATCGCACTTCTTTTGTGGTCAGTTCTGCGTTTCCATCAATTACTGCAATTTTACTTTTTTGTCTGGATTCAAAATTTTTCATTTTTCCTTTAATTGTTGAACTAACAAAAGAGTTCTCTTTTATTTGTTCTTCAATATATTTACCGTTATCCGTAATATTAACAGGATATAGCTTATACCTAAAATCACTGATTTTTTTATCAACCACTGTTAATTTAATTTCACCTAAATAAAGTCCCCATTTAAATGCCTGGCAGATTTTTGTATTATTAATTATTACTGGTTTATCTAATTTTAATCCGGTTCTGCCATCAATAATTATATCTATCCCGTCAACTGCTGAAGCAAGAGCCCTGCTTCCAATATTAGCATCATCTGGATAATAACCTAAATGTGTTAATGCAATAACAATATCTGCTTCATTTCTTTTGTTTTTTAACTCAGCGATTATTTGTTTTGCTGTATCAATCGGATTTGCAATAACAAAGTCTTTTTTAGCCTGGTCCGAGATTTCATTTATTGCTTCTTCAGTTAATAAAGAAAATAATCCTATTTTAACTCCTTTTGATCCGCCAATTTGCTTTACAATATACCTATCACATACATATCTGTCCTTTTCATTTACAGCAACCACATTTGAAGATAAAAATTTAAATTTGGCTTTTTTATTTAAGTCTTTAAGTCTTTCTGCAGATTCATAAAATTCTGAAGTTCCTGCTCCTGATGCATAATAACCTATTTTATTCATTCCATATATATCCGGAATGCCATTATATAAATTTGACTCTGGTCTTCCTCTTACTATTCCGCCAGAATTTAATATTATAATATTGCTTTTTTTTCTGTCTCTTGATAATTTTTTTATTAACGAAAATCTAGCCGGCATTCCGCCCTGTTTTACTTCTCCCATAAAATTAAAACTTAAAGGATGCCCATTAGTATCATTTGTAAAAAATATTGTTATTTCAGTTTCATTCTTGCTAAATCCACAAAAAATGTTAAAAAACACAATTAAAAATATTAAAAAAAGTTTTTTCATAAAAACCTCACTAATTAATTTGTGAATATTGTATTATTAAAAAATATTATATTTAATGCAAATTCTTTTTTCATTTTTTTATCATTTAAATTTTGCTTTTATATTACAAAGACAATAAAAATAAATTACATATAAAGATTTTTAAATTATTGCAAAAAATTCTTTTTTCATTTATATTCAATTAATTATTAAAAATATTTGGAGAAAAAATGGATATAAATAATCTTGAAGAATTAATCAAAAACCAATTACCTCTCTCAATTTCAGAAACTAATTTTGATATTGGAAAAAGGTATAAAGGAAAGGTAAGAGATGTCTATGATCTGGGAGACAAATTATTAATAATTGCTTCTGATAGAATATCTGCTTTTGATCATGTTTTAGGAATTATACCATTTAAAGGAGAAATTTTAACAAATCTGTCATTATTCTGGTTTAATAATACTAATGATATAATAAAAAACCATATAATTAAACAAATTCATGCTAATGCTATTTTAGTTAAAAAATGTAAAATTATTCCAATTGAAGTAATTATCCGCGGGTATTTAACCGGCGGCGGATGGCGTGAATATTCTAAAACAGGATTAATAAGCGGGATTAAACTTCCGGAAGGTTTAAAAAAAGATTGTAAATTTGAAAATCCTATTTTTACTCCAACAACAAAAGCACAAGAAGGTCATGATCTGCCAATTAGCAAACAGGAAATAATTGAAAAAGGGATAATGGATAAAGATCTTATAAATAATATAGAAGAAATTTCACTTAAATTATTTAAACGAGGCACAAAGCTTGCTAAAAAAAATAATTTAATTTTAGTTGATACAAAATACGAATTTGGTCTTTTAGATGACGGCTCTTTAATATTAGCAGATGAAATTCATACTTCTGATTCATCAAGATACTGGTATCTGGATTCGTATGAAAAATTATTAAATCTTGGCCAAAAGCAAAAAATGCTGGACAAAGAATATTTTAGACAATGGCTAATAGATCATAATTATATTGGGGAAGGACAAGCCCCGGAACTTTCTTTTGAAGTTATCACAGGTATTTGTGAAAAATATTTAAAAGCTTATGAAACTATAACAGGCGAAAAATATAAATTGGAAAATAAAGATTCAACAATAAGTCTTAATGAAGCTGTAGAAAAACTAAAATCCGAGTTATAAAATGAGTAATATATTTTTTAAAAAAACGTCACTCTCTTTTTTATTTTTAGCAGCATTTACTTGCTTTTGTTTTTCTTCTGTTACATTACAAAAACCGGATCAAATAAATATTCCGTCTCTTAAATACTTTAAAAAGAACAGAGAAATCATTAGACCATTAAAATATAAAAAAATAACAGTCGCCGAATATTTAACTGATCCTTTAATAATGTATGCAAGTTTATGGGGCTGCTTTGGTATAACTTTACCTCTATGGGAAACAAATAGTGGGATTAATCCTGGTCATGAAAATTATTGGGAACCATACAGTGGTAGAGGTTTTAACAAATTTGGCACTAAGAACAATACTTTTATAGATAGATTAAAATTTGAACCTTTTGCAACAGGTAGAATGGAACCAATAACAAAAAAATACGGAGGATATACTACTTTTAGAAATGATATTTATGCAAAAAATATTATTGAACCTATATTTTTTATCTATCTTGGATTATACATGAGATCAAAAAATTATCATCCTGCTATTATGGTTACAGAAATAATATTACTTTCTTTATTATATGAAATAACAATCAGACCGTTTTATATGAATTCCAGTTTTGAGCAGCTTTTAAAAAATCCTGGTGTTAGTATTTTATTTGCAATTTTAATAGATGAGTTATCAACATTTTTACTTACAACTCCTCATATCGGACTGCATGTTTTTGCTTATATTTTAAATCCGTTAAATGCATTGCCAACTTCAAGAGTCCATCCAATGTTGTTTTTTGATCCTTATAGGAAAACAGTAAACATAGAAACAATTATAAATTTTTAATAAATGGAACTTCAATAAATATTTCAATCTGCTTTTTTAAACCATATGGAATGAACCTTATCCCGTTTGCATAAAGTAAATGATTTTCAAAAGAATAATCTGTTTTATGATTATTATAAAGTTTATCTCCTATAATAGGCAATCCAATATATGATAAATGAATCCTTATCTGATGTCTTACTCCTTTTTTTATTTTAACTTCCAAAATAGATATTTCTTTTCTTGACTCTAACAATCTCCATTCTGTAACAGCTTTTTGTGGTTTTCCTCTATACTTATTTTTTGATTTTCCGTCATCAATAACCATTTTTTTTATTTTTGTTTTATGATGTGCTATTGGATATTTTATTATTCCCTTTTGTTCTTCCGGTATACCGCTAACAACTGCTATATATATTTTTTCAATTTTACATTTTTTCATTTCATTATGATAATACTGAAATGCTTTATCGCTTTTAGCAAGCAAAACAATACCGCCGGTTTCATTATCAAGCCTGTTTAATAATCCTGCCTCTTCTTTTTTATACCCTTTAACGCTTAATAAATGCGGTTTTTCATTAAATATAAAATTGCATAAATTTTCTTTTTTCCCTGATCCTGTTGCTAATCCCTGCGGTTTATTTATTACCAAAACAGAGTTATCTTCATATACGATTAAATCTTCAATTTTCATATTTATAAAATATAATTAAAAAAACAGATCTTTTTAATGTGAATATTTTCTTTTTCCAAAATAAAACTTTACTTCAGTTATTTTAAGTTCATCATTAAAACTTTTTTTAATATTTTCCAGTAATTCTTTCTTATAAAACTGTAAAGTATTAATCCAGCCTTGGTGGTCGCAATTAATAATAAGAGTTGTTTTTTCTATTCTTACCGGAAACGTGTGTTTATACATCTGGTCTCCAATAATTTTTTTCCAGTCTCTTTTTAATTTAATTATTCTAAAATCAGATAAACCTCTTGATTTTTTAAAAATATCATCAATAATATCTTTAATATCTGATTCGCGATTTGATCTGTCCATTTTTTATCTCTATTTCATTAAATAATAGAGCATTATGATAAAAACAATATCCATAGTCAAGAGATTTGTTTTATATAAAGGCTATAAAAAGTTAGTCAATTAAAAATTTTTAAAAAAAATTATTCGCTAGATTAATTATTTATTAAAAAACAAAAGAGTTTTATCAGCATTTTTATCTGGAATGAGATCAAAATCTTTTAAAAAATGAAGTAATTGCATTCTATTATCAACACCAAGTTTATTATATATATTAGTTAAATGAGATTTAATTGTTCTTTCTACAACACCAAGGTCATCAGCAATATCTTTATTTGTTGAACCAGTTATTATATGC
>CAZYID010000036.1:0-20281 GCA_964646595.1 uncultured Spirochaetales bacterium
AAGATAAATTGTTTAAATCAATATATAATTCATTTTGTGCTCTGCATTTTATGCCGGAATCACAATCATTTATTGTTTCTATTAAATTATTTGAATATGGAATCTTAAAAAGACCGGTATTATCAATAAACGCAGGAGGGGACACTGATTATTTAATTAAAAAGCATAAACTTGGGTATTCTATAAAATATAATCAAGAAAAGAAAATATTAAGTGTAATAAATGAATTATATGAGATTTGGGAAAAAAATCCTTTTTTTAAAATAGATCCTATTGGATTAGAAAAATATTCTTATAAAAATTTAACTTATGAATATATAAAAATAATTAATTCATTGTAAAAAAAGCAAAAAAATTATGACTGAAATTATATTAAATAACGAAAATAAAATAATTGATATAAAAGATAAACTTCCCATTCTGGCAACAAAAGAATATTTAAAATATAAATCAGATGATTTTGGCTGGTTTTTATCTGAAAAATTCGTTTTGCCTTTTTATTTAAAAAAGAAATTAATTTTTAAAAGATTATTTTTTACTACACAAGTTATTTATTTAAAAGAATCTTCTTTAAAAGAGGAAAAAGTTTTTTTAAATGAAATTGTGAATTTATCAAAAATAAATAAAATAGATATAATTGATATTCCACAATCAAATGCTGTTTTTAATACATATCCTGATAATTCAAAATATATTCAATTTGGCACATATGAAGTTGATTTATCATTAAAAGAAGAAGAGCTTTTTAAAAATCTTCATTCAAAACATAGAAATGTTATTAGAAAAGCAATGAAAGATTGTGTAATTATTAAGAATGAGAAAAAGTATATCAAAGAATGTTATGATATTATTAAGTCAACTTATTCAAGACAAAATAAAAGTTTTTTAAGTTTTAAAGAATTTGAAGATTTAGAAAAATATCTAAAAGATAATGTTTCTTTTTATATTGCTCTCAAGGATAATATAATACAGGGGTGTGCTGTTTTATTATGGAATAACGGGCATAGATGTTATTATCTTTTTGGAGGGAGCATCAATTCTCCATATACTGGTTCTATAAATTTATTGCACTGGCAGGCAATGCTTGATATGAAAGAAAATAAAGTCAAATTGTACGATTTTTTTGGTGTTCGTATTAATCCGGAACAAGGATCAAAGCTTGAAGGAATACAGAGATTTAAAGAAAGATTTGGCGGAGAGTTAAAACAGGGTTATCTTTGGAAATATTCATTAAATCCATTTAAAACTATTTTATTTAAAATTGTTTTTTGTTTATATTCATTTTTAAAAGGGAACAGGTATAAAGGTGATATGATCGATCAGGAAAGGAAAAGAAGAATTGAGTAATAATAAAAAAGTAATACTTACTTTTGATTATGAATTATTTTTAGGACAGGACAGCGGCACAGCTCAAAAATGTATAATTGAACCAACAAATATTCTTTTAAATTTATTAAGGAAGTTTAACGCAAAAGCAATTTTTTTTGTAGATGCTGCTTATTTGTTAAAATTAAAAGAAGTTAATCATAAAGATTTAATATTGATTAAAGATCAGATTAGTAAAATTATTAGATTTGGACATAATGTAGAATTACATCTGCATCCTCAATGGCTGGATGCTTACAGCATTGATAATAACAGGTGGGGATTTAAAAGTTTTAATAGATATAGGCTGCATTTATTAGAAGATAATGAAATTGAAAAATTATTTAAAAAAAGCATAAAATTGGTGGAAGAAATAATACATAAAGATAATAAAAAGTATAAAATAAATGCATTCAGAGCAGGCGGTTGGTCTATTCAGCCTTTTGATGTATTAAAAAAACATTTTATTAAAAATAAAATATTTTTTGATTTTGGTGTAAATCCCGGACTTTTTTCTAATCAAGGTTCATATGCATATTATGATTTTAGAAATGCACCTCTTGATCTTGATTTCTGGAAATTTGAGGATGATCCATGTAAGTCTTTTGAAAATGGAAAATTTATTGAAATTCCGGTTAGTACATTAAAGGTTAAAAAAATTAATTTATGGAAAAACTATTATTTTTACAGGAAAAATGAAAAAGAGTTTGGAGACGGTAAATCTGTTTCTGTGAAAAAAAAGAAATCATCAATACTTAAAAAAATATTTAAAGCATTTAACCTGTTTTCAACATGTTATTCAGCTTTGTCTATTGATGGATTATCACATAAATATTTTATTAAATTTTTAAAAAAATATGATAAAAAAGATAAAAAATATATTACAGTTGTTCTGCATCCAAAAAAAATATCAGATAGCGGGATTAGTAATTTGGAATATTTATTAAAAAATTTTGAAACAATTGGAATAAATGAATTGAAAAAGGAAATAAATTGAAAAAAATACTTTTTATATTTGGAACACGACCGGAAGCAATTAAAATGGCTCCTTTAATAAAAGAGGTTGAAATATACAAAAATGATTTTAAAGTTAAAACCTGTATTACTGCTCAGCACAGGGAAATGCTTGATCAGATTTTAGAATTTTTTAAAATAAAACCCGATTTTGATTTAAATCTTATGAGTCCTGATCAATCTTTGTTTGACGTAACCACAAAGGGACTTAAAGGTATTGAAGATGTTTTAAATAAATATGAGCCGGACATTATTTTTGTTCAGGGCGACACAACAACTGCATTTATAGGTGCTTTAGCTGGGTATTATAAAAAAATTAAAGTTGCTCATCTTGAAGCTGGATTAAGAAGCAGTAATAAATATTCTCCGTATCCTGAAGAATTAAATAGAGTTCTGGCAGGTCATTTAGCTGATTATCATTTTGCTCCAACAAAAATAGCTTTAAATAATTTAAAGAATGAGAATATTACTAATAATGTATGGATTGTTGGAAATACTGTTATTGATGCTTTGTTTATGGGATTAAAAATAATTCAAAAAGAAGATGATGATAAATTTAAAAAATATTTTAATTATATTGATTATAGTAAAAAAATTATTTTGGTTACCGGGCATCGAAGAGAAAGTTTTGGAATTCCTTTTGAGAATATTTGCAAATCATTTAAAAAGCTTATAGATGCATATGATGACATTGAGATTGTTTATCCGGTTCATTTAAATCCAAATGTAAGAAAACCTGTTTATAATATTTTAAAAGATTATAATAAAATTCATCTGATTGAACCTCTATCCTATCAATATTTAATATGGCTGATGAATATGTCTTATTTTGTTTTAACAGACTCAGGTGGAATTCAGGAAGAAGCTCCTTCTTTAGGAAAACCTGTGTTGATTATGAGAGATGTTACAGAAAGAACAGAAGGGATTAAAGCAGGTAATGCAAAACTTGTAGGGACAGATATAGATAGAATTTTTTTAGAATCACAAAAATTACTTGAAAATAAAAATTATTATAAAAAAATGTCAAACTCGATAAATCCATACGGAGATGGAAGGACAAGTCAGAAAATTGTTAAAATATTAAAAAAGTTATAAACCTATCTTTTAAATCTTTCAGAAAATAAATCCATCCAAAGAATATATTAATCCTGATAATAATATTCTAAAACCAGATCCTATAAGATTGATAAAATATATATTTGAAATCTTATTTTTTTATCTAAACGAAATAATTCCAATTAAATATTAACCAATAAAAAAAATAAAAAAAATAATTTTAAATAGAAGTTATAGCAACAAATATTATAAATTGTTATAATTAGTTATTAAGAACTATATTTATTTAGAATTAAATTTTTAATATTTGTTTGCTTATTTATTACATCAAAATTTATTGAAATTATTTAACATTTGAATTTAGAATACATGAAGGAGCTGCTGAATGGTTTACAGCAGAGGAGAAGTAATAATAACACCTAAAAGTATATACTGGATAGATACTCCAGTATCTTTCAATGAGAATGATAGAATCGAATTATTAAAAAGAGATGTATTATTAATAAATTATAATGGTGATATAAAAGAAATTGTAAAATTGAAAGAAAAGGACAATAAATATTCCGGATATTTTTTTAATCTTGACGGAATATTAAGTAAAAACCATATTAAAGGTGATACGCTTTATGGTTTCGTTGAAAAACTTGCTCAGTATATTGGAAGCTATATAAATAAAAGGAGTTTGGTTTATACTACAATTCTTGATAAGAAATTAGTTGAAATATTTAAAAAATATCAAGTCCATTTTTTTGAAAAAAATTTAAATGACAAAAAAATTGCAATTTCAACAATTATTAAATTAATCTATCCATTTTTTTCTGAGAATAATAAACTTGAAAGAGCATTTGTAAGACTAAATTTATTACCAATGAAGTATAGCTTGATAATTACAAATTTAAAACAGAGCCATGTTACTATTAATGGGACATTAAAAGATCTAAGTTTGAATGGTATGGGAATTATTATTAGTGAAAAAAATAAAATTGAAAAAATAAAGTTAAAAGATGTAGTTGAGGTCAAATTATCATTAAAAACTTCAATAATAAAAATTTCCAAAGCTATTGTTGCAAGAGTAGATCAGAATAAATTTGAAGCTGGTTTAATATATAACATAACTGATTCTACTATGATTAGAGAAGACTATGCTTCAATCTTAACTGGAATTATATATAATTGGATAAAAGAAATTATAAAAGAACACGGTGAAATAAAAGCAAATTAAATATTTCACATTAAGTCAAAATTATAAATAATTTATGGGTATATAATGGATTATACTTTTGGAGAAATAATAATATCACCAAAAACAATATATTGGATAGAAATGCCATTTATATTGAGTGAAAATGACAGGATAGAATTATTAAAAAAAGATATTTTGTTAATTAATTATAGTGGAGAATCAAAAGAGATTGCAAAATTAAAAAAGAAAGATAATAAATTTTCCGGATATATTTTTAATCTTGATGGAATACTAGACAAAAATTATATTAAAACAAATCAGATGTATTCATATGTAGATAAATTAGCAAAGTATATTGGGAATAATTTTCAAAAAAGAAGTATTGTTTATACAACCATGCATGATATAAAATTAATAAGAATTTTTAAAGAATATTCAGCAATGTTTTTTGAAAAAGATTTAAATGAAAAAAGAAATGCATTATCAGCAGTTAATAATTTAATTTTTCCTTTTTTTTCTAAAAATAACAGAGTTGAGAGAACTTGTTTAAGACTAAAATTATTTCAAAAGAAATATTATATAATGCTAACAAATTATACTAAAAAAAAATTAATGGTTGCAGGGATTTTAAAAGATATAAGTTTAAGCGGCATGGGGATCATAATTAATGAAAAAGATAAGTTAAGTAAATTTAATTTAAAAGATTTAATTGAAGTAAAAGTTTCAATAAATAAAAAAGTAATTCATATAATAAAAGCAATTATTGCAAGAATAGACATGAAAACACTTGAAATAGGTATCATGTATAATGTATTGGATCCCAAGATGGTGGATAAAAATTCTTCAAATTATTTAACAGAAATAATAAATAACTGGATAACAGATATTATTAAAAATATGTAGAATTTAACATGAATTAAATATTAAGAAAAGGAGAAAAAAAAATGATAAAAAAAAGAAAAGATATGAAAATAGAAGTTAGAGAAAATATGCGTGGCGGTGATGGTGAAATTGTAATAACTAATATCGCTGATAAAGAAGAATTAAAAAATGCAAGATTATTTGCTTATGTTAATATACCCGTTGGAGCAGGGATTGGTGATCATGAACATAATGAAGAGACAGAATATTATATTATTCTCAGCGGCAAAGGTCAGGTAATGGATAATGGTATTTTACAGGAAGTTAATAATGGAGATGTAGTTGTTACAGGTAATGGAGCTTCTCATAGCATAAAAAATATTGGTGAAGAAGAACTTATAATGATTGCAATTATTATTACTTATTAATTTTTATATTAAAGTAAGGATGTTTTAATCGAATTTTATTTCTAGGGGCAATATAATGCAATATTTTAATGGAGAAATAACAATTTCTCCAAAGGTTGTTTATTGGGTGGGGATTCCATCAATATTGGATAAAAATAAACGATTAGAACTTTTAAAAAATGATATATTAATTATTGAACATGATGGAAATAGTAATTCATTATATGAATTAAAGAAATCATATAATAAATACACAGCTTATTTTTTTAATCTTGAGAATTTGTTATTAAAAAATAAAATTAACAATGATAATATTTATACATTTTCAACAAATATTGCTACATTTATAGATAATTTGATCCCGGATAGAAGTCTTGTGCATACAAGTTTAATTGATGATGATCTGGCAAATATTTTTCGAACTCATGGTATTTCTTTTCTTGAAAAAAATTTAAAAGATAAAAAAGAAGTTTTTTCTACATTAAACAATATAATTCGTCCTTTTTTTGTTGAACAAGGCAGATTAGAGAGATCCACATTAAGACTTATATTGCTGCCAATGAAATACAAAGTTGAAATAAGAAATTTAAGTAATAGTATAATGCCAGTTTTAGAAGGTTATATAAAAGATTTGAGTCTTAATGGTATGTGTTTTAGATTAAGTTTAAAAAGTGATTTATCGTTTTTTCAAACAAAAGAGAGATTGAAACTTAAATTATTTATTAAACATTATATTGTTAATATTGATTTAGCATGCATTGTGAGATTAGATGACGAAGCCGGTGATGTATGTGTTAGTTTTAATATTAATAGTGAGAGAATGATTAAAGAAGAGTCTTCAAATTGTTTAACTTCCTTAATTTATAATTGGTTAATTAATATTATTAAAAAATATGGAAAGATAGAAATATCTGAAAAAGAGAATCAAGCAAGTGATAATTAATAGAATGTTTTCTTTCATTTTACTAAAAAATTTTTTAACTATATAATTTTTATAAGGAATTAATAAATGAAATTTAGTTGTCTTTTTCCACAAAAAATAATATTTGAAAATGAAATTTCTTATAAGCTGGGTTCAATAATTAAAGAAACATTTTATAACCCTTTAATTATTACAGGCAGTAAATCTTTAAAAGAAGGCAAGCATTATGAAAAGATTATTAATTCAATTATTAAAGAAAAAATTGATTTTATAGAATATTCTGGAGTGAGCGGAGAACCAACTCCACAAATTATTGATGAAATAACTGAGTTCGCAGTAAATAAAAATATAAAAAGTGTTATTGCAATAGGAGGCGGAAGTGTTATTGACTGCGGCAAAGCAGTTTCAGGACTTGTTGTAAATAAAAAAGGAGTTGAAAATTACTTAGAAGGTGTAGGTAAGGGATATAAGATTACACAAAAGCCAATTCCTTTTGCTGCTGTTCCAACAACTGCCGGCTCCGGAGCTGAAGCAACAAAAAACTCAGTAGTTGCCTCCAGAGATAAGAAATATAAAAAGTCTTTCAGGGATGATAGTTTAGTTGCAAAAATGATTATTGCAGATCCTTTATTAACATTTTCGCTGCCAAGAAAAGAGACTGCGTATGGAGGTATGGATGCTATTTCCCAGCTGATCGAATCATTTGTTAGTAAAAAAAGAAATCTTTTTTGTATGGGATTGGCATCATCTTTTATTCCAAGTTCCTTGACAGCAATTGTTAAAGCATATGAAGATCCTGTAGATATTCAAGCTCGTTCAGTTATGCTTACTTCCAGTATTGTTTCAGGTATATGTCTGGCAAATGCCGGTCTTGGTGCAGTTCATGGATTTGCATCAGGGATCGGTGGAATGTTTGAAATACCTCATGGACTGATATGTGCAGTTTTATTGCCCGGGATTTGCAAAAAAAATAGTATAAAAAAGCCGGAAATATATAAAGAGCTGGCTCAACTTGGTAATTATGATGGAAGTAATGATGTAAATAAATTTATTGATTTGTTGTATAACATTAATCGAAAACTGAGTATTCCTTTTGATTTTAAAGATTATTCTATACCGTTAGATAAAGCAGATGAAATTGTTGATAGATCACAGGGATCGAGCATGAGCGGTAATCCGGTTGAATTTAAAAAAGAAGAGTGGATTGAATTTATCAAAAATTATTTATAAATAATATTAGGATTAAAAACATGAAATATGGTTTTGGAATAATTGGACTGGGATTAATTTCTCATACACATGCAAAAGCAATCAAAGAACTAAAGAATGCTTCTTTAGTTGCTTGCTATTCAAGAAGTAAAAAAAAGGCTGATGATTTTGCGGAAAATTATAAATGTAAAGGTTATAATTCGATAGATGAATTTCTTTTAAATCCGAATATTGATATTGTAACTATATGCACTCCTTCAGGATTTCATTTGGAGCCGGCAATCCGGACAGCAAAAGCAAAAAAACATTTAATGATTGAAAAACCTCTTGAAATTACTTTAGATAGATGTGATAAAATAATTGAAGCATGCAGGAAAAATAATGTAAAACTTGCAGTTGTTTTCCAATCAAGATTTTATGAAGCTTCAAGTATAATAAAAAAAGCAATAGAAAATAATAAATTTGGAAAATTAGTAAATGGAGATGCATATATAAAATGGCTTAGAACTCAAAAGTAATATGATGAAGGCGGCTGGCATGGAACATTAAAATATGACGGCGGTGGAGCGTTAATGAATCAATCAATACATGCAATTGATTTGCTTCAATGGTTTATGGGACCTATAGAATCCCTACAGGCATATATTGATACAATTGGACATAAAAGAATAGAAGTTGAAGATAATGCAGTAGCTGCTTTGAAATTTAAAAATGGAGCATTAGGTGTAATAGTAGGTTCTACGTCAATATATCCGGGATTTCAAAAACGCATAGAAATTTCCGGAATAAAAGGCAGCGCTGTATTAGAAGAAAATACAATAAAAGTTTGGGATTTTAAAGATAAAACAAAAGAAGATGAAGTACTCTTAAAAAGATTTAATAAATTGAATGTTAAGGTTGGAGGTGCAGCAGATCCATCAGCAATAGATCATCAAGGTCATAAAAATCAATTTATTGATTTTATTAATGCAATTGAAACTAATAAAAGTCCTTTAATTGATGGTATTGAAGGAAGAAAATCTGTAAAAATAATTTTATCAATTTATAAAAGTGCAAAAAAAGGGAAGAAAATTTTAGTATAAAAAGAATTTAATATTATAAAATTTTAATTAAAATTATTTCTTCTTTTTATTTTCTGCGATAATAATATTTTTCTCTGAATGCGCCAGAGTTGCTTTAGAATTTGGAGGGATTGATGATACAATCCAAACATTTCCGCCTATAACAGAATTTTTACCTATTACTGTTTTCCCAAGTATTGTAGCTCCGGAATAAATTGTAACATTATCTTCAATTATTGGATGCCGTTGAAGTCCTTTGAGTAATTTACCTTTTTCATCTTTTGGAAAACTTAAAGCTCCTAAAGTTACACCTTGATATATTTTAACATTATTACCGATTATACATGTCTCTCCAATAACTACTCCTGTACCATGATCAATAAAAAAATATTTTCCAATTTTTGCACCAGGATGAATATCTATTCCAGTTTTGCTATGAGAATATTCAGACATTATTCTGGGGATTAATGGGATGTTTTTTTCATATAAAACATGAGCTATCCTATGAATAGTTATAGCAAAAAAACCCGGATAACTAAAAACTATTTCATTGATTGATTTGGCTGCAGGATCACCATCATATGCTGCTTGCACATCAAGATAAAGCAAATCTCTAATTTTAGGAATATTATCTAATAGATATAGAGTTGATTCAGCTCCTTTTTGTATCGAATCATCGCAAAGTTCGCATTTGTTATTTTTAATAATATGCTCATGTCTAAAACTATTAGCAATTTCCTTTGATAACCTTTCATATACATTTGAAATTTTATCACCTAGATAATACTGAATATTTGCATTATTTAAATCTTTATCAGTAAAATATCCCGGATATAAAATCTCAAACAAATCGTCTAAAATGTTGATTATTTGTTCTTTAGAAGGTATTGGATATTTATGAATGTGTGTAATTGAATTGTTCTTTTTATAATTATTAATTATGTTTGAAACAACCGAGGATATTCTTTTCTCAGTATTTTTTGACCACATTAATTCAAAATTATATTTTTCTTTCATCAGGTTAATATAGATTAAATTTGTATTTTTGTAAATAATGAAAATAATATTTTAATTTTAAATTTATTAAATTTTTTTAGCTGAATCTTTATAAAATAATTATTGAAAAAGTTATATAATATATAATATAATAATAAAAAGGTATATATTATGCATGAAGAGTTAAAAACATTAATAGATGTATTATATTTTTCAAAAAATAAATATAAAAATAAGGTTTTTTTAAAATATAAAATTCAGGATAAATTTATTTCAATTAGTTATGACCAATTTGTTTATTTAACAGACTGTTTTGCAGCGTCATTGTATAATATTGGAGTTAACAAAAATAGTAAAGTTGGAATAATATCTGAAAATCATTATAAATGGTTAATTGCAGATATGGCAATAATTTCATTAGGAGCTGTAGATGTACCAAGGGGATCGGATTCGACAACGCAGGAATTATTCTATATTTTAAAACATTCAGAAGCAAAATATTGTTTAGTTGAAAATCAAACACAATTGGATAAGTTATTATCAATTAAAAATAAATTACCAAAATTGAAATATTTAATTTTATTTTCAGAAAAAATGGAAGAACTGCGTAAAAAGATTCCATTTGGAATAAAACTATTATTTTTTGATGAGCTTTTAGATCAAGGGAAAAAGTTATTTGATAAAAATAAAATAAAAATAGGTTTAATTAGAAATAAAATAAATGAAAATGATTTAATAACAATTATATATACTTCCGGAACAACAGGAACGCCTAAGGGTGTGATGTTAACACATAAGAATATAATGCAGAATATTAGAACTTTACCGGTAATAATTAATATTACTTCAAAAGAAAGATGGCTTTCTATTTTACCGGTTTGGCATGCTTTTGAGAGAACAATAGAATATATTATTATGGCAACCGGCGGTCTAATGGCATATTCTAAACCAACAGCAAAACATCTTTTACCGGATTTTGCAGAAATTAAACCAACATTTATGGTATCTGTTCCAAGAATTTGGGAAGCACTATATCAGGGAATAATAAATAAGGTAAAGAAAGAATCAAAGTTAGAATGGTTCATGTTTAATTTTTTTGTTAAAATTGGTATATATTATTCAACTGCATTGAAAGAATTAAATAATCTAATACCTATATTTAAAAAACAATTTTTCCTTATATCAGCTGTAAAAAAGATTTGGGCTTATTTTACTATAATTTTTTTAGCATTTTGGAATTATTTAGGAGATAAACTTATTTATAGAAATATCAGACAAAAAGCAGGTGGATGTTTAAGAGGACCAATATCCGGGGGAGGAGCTCTTCCGGAATATATAGACAAATTTTTTTGTGCAATTAAAATGGAAATTTTAGAAGGGTGGGGGCTTACTGAAACAGCTCCGGTTATTGGAGTTAGAGTTTTTGAAAGACTTGTTTCAAAAACTGTTGGGGCTCCAGCCCCAGGAGTACAGATATTAATATGTGATGAAAATGGCAATCCATTGCATAATCAACATGAAAAGGGTATAGTATATATAAAAGGTGATAATGTTATGGCCGGTTATTATAAAGAACCGGAAAAAACCAAAGCCGTAATTAGTAAAGATGGGTGGTTTAATACAGGTGATTTAGGAAGATTAACATTACAGGGAGAACTTCAGCTTTGTGGTAGAGCGAAAGATACGATTGTATTAACTGGCGGTGAAAATATAGAACCGCAACCGCTTGAAAATAAATTATTAGAACTTTTTTTAGTTCATCAGGTGATTGTAGTAGGTCAGGATAAAAAAGTTCTTGGAGCATTAATTGTTCCTTCTGAAGAAATGCTTTTAGAATTTGCAGATAAAAATGAAATTTCATATAGTACACTTGAAGAACTTTGTAATAATCCTGTTATAATAGAAGAATATAGAAAAAGAATAAAATCTAAAATAAATGAAAAGAATGGCTTTAGGGATTATGAACGTATTATTTTTATTAAATTAATAAAAGATCCTTTTGAACCAGGAAGAGAATTAACTCATTCATTAAAGATGAAAAGAGATATAATTATCAATAAATATAAAAATATTATTAATGATATGTATAAAAATAAATGATATTGAAAATTAATATAAATTTAATTTTAATTATATTTAAAATGTATTTAATTAATGAAAAATGGAGTAAAAATGAATATAAAAAAAGATGAGATAGTACTTGTAGAAGACAATCAATATGATGTTGAATTAATTTTAAGAGCTTTTAAAAAAAATAATTTAAATCAAAATATTATTGTTTTAGAAGATGGGGAAGAAGCATTAGATTATTTTTTTGCTAAAGGTAAATATATTGATAGAAACAAAAAAATAAATCCAAAATTTATTTTACTTGATTTAAAACTTCCAAAGCTTGATGGATTAGATGTTTTAAAAGAATTAAAATCAAATGATACAATTAAATCAATACCTATTATTGTATTAACTTCATCTAAAGAAGAAAAAGATATATGTGAAAGTTATAAATTGGGAGTTAACAGTTATATTGTAAAACCTGTTGAATTTGAAAAATTTGTTGAAGTTATTGGAAAGGTAGGATTATATTGGTTTTATTTAAATGAATCAATTATTCGGTAAATAATTATTAAGAAAGATATTAATTTTAGATATACATTTATAATATTATTGTGAGTAAATTTATAATTTTTTAGGAAATTAATTGATAATGAAAAATAGTATCACAATTTTTAAAGAATTGTTCGAAAATTTTATTGTTGGATTAGTTATTTTAAATGAGGATAATATAATAACTCATTCAAATAATTCTTTTCAGAAAATGATAAAGTATAATAAAAATGATTTATTAAATACTGATTTTCTAAATTATTTTTTATTTGAAGACAAGGCTCAATATTCAAGATTGTTTAAGGATTTGATTTCAGGAAAAATAAATAGTTTTAAAATTGATATTAGATGTCATACTAAAGACAGGAAAATAAAATGGTTTAATATAAAAGTAAGTTTTTCTTATGATGATGAAAAAAATAAATTTATATTCGCAATTTTAGATGATATTTCTGCAGAGAAAGATAAAAATAATAATTTAATTTTTTTAAAAGAATTAGCAGAAAAAACTATTAAAGTAAAATCTGAGTTTTTTGCTAATATGTCTCATGAAATTAGAACTCCAATACAAACTATTATTGGCATGAATGAATTATTACTGGATACAACTCTAGATGAAGAACAGCAAGAATATTGTGAGCAAATTCGATTTTCAACAAGTGTTTTAATAGATTTAATAAATGATATTTTAGATTTCTCAAAAATTGAAGCAGGAAAATTAAATCTTGAAATTATTGATTTTAATATTCATCAATTAGTTGAGGAAGCTGTAAAACTTGTTGTTTTAGATGCTCATAAAAAAGGATTAGAGATATGTGTAAATATTGATAAAAATGTTCCTCTTTTTTTACGTGGTGATCCGGTTAGAATTAGACAGATAATTACTAATTTAGTTAATAATGCCGTAAAATTTACTGATAATGGAGAAATCGAAGTTTCTGTAAATTTTTTAGAAACAAATAATAATAAATGTAAAATTAAGATTTATATAAAAGATACCGGCATAGGTATTCCTGAAGAGCAATTACAGAATTTATTTAAAGCTTTTTCACAAGTTGATTCTTCAACAACAAGATTATACGGAGGTACTGGTTTAGGATTATCAATATCAAAAAATTTAGTAAAATTAATGAATGGAGATATTGGTGTAAAAAGTAAAAAAGAAAAAGGATCAACATTTTGGTTTACAATTTTATTAGAAAAGTCTAAAAAATTAAAAGACATTGATAAAAAGATTCTTAAAGCAAATGCTGATAAAATTAGTATATTACTTGTAGATGATAATAAAATTGCAAGAAAAATTACTAAAAATTATTTAGAAGAATGCGGTTGTTATGTAAAAGAAGCTGTAAACGGTCCTCAAGCAATTAAGATACTCATGGATATAGCTTATAATAATAAAAAAGAATTTGATATCTGTTTAATTGATTTGATAATGCCGGGAATGGACGGATGGCAGGTTGCAAGTGAAATAAATAATAACAATTATATAAAAAAAACAAAATTAATTCTTTTAAGCCCTTTAGTTAAAAGTGCAGAAGAAGCAAAAATGAAATTATTAAAATGGTTTAGTGGATATATTTATAAACCAATTAGAAGATCCGATGTATGCAATTTATTAAATAAAGTTTTAAAAGATCAGCATGAGCCTGTTGAACTGGAAGAAATATCAACATATACAGATGAAGAAGAGTTGGCAGAAATCAATGGGAATAATAAAAAAATATTGGTTGCTGATGACCATGAAGTTAATCAAAGATTATTTAAGATAAATCTTGAAAATTTAGGATATAAAGTTTTTATTGTTAATGATGGTTTACAAGCTGTTGATAAAGCAAATGATGATATTGATATGATATTTATGGATCTGCATATGCCAAATCTTCAAGGTTATGAAGCAGCTAAAATAATAAGAGAAAAAGGATATAAAAATCCAATTATTGCTATTACAGCTACAACCTTAAAAGTAGAGTTGGATAAATGTTTAAACTCTGGGATGGATGATTTTTTACCAAAGCCATTTGAAAAGAAAGATCTAATTTTAATATTAAAAAAGTGGTTTAATAATTCAAAAAAGAAACAGATAAATACTTTGTTAAATAATAAAACAATCGAGGACTCCGAAATATTTGATTTTGAAAAAGCTGTTACTAATTTTATTGGTAATAAAGAAGTTGTATTTGATTTAATAGAAGTTTTTATAGAAAAATTGAATAATCAAATTCCATTGTTAAAAGATGCTTTAAAAAGTAATGATCTTCAAAAAATAGGTCAAATAGCTCATGCCGTAAAAGGATCTTCTCTTACGCTTGAAATAAGAAGCATTGGCAATCAAGCAAAAATACTTGAGCAATATGCTCATGATGGATTAAAAGAAGAATCAGATAAAGCTATTTTGATTATTGAAAAAGAATTTGAGAAATTAAAAAAATATTTTCGAAAATATTTTAAAAAATAAAAGAATGATTATAGATTTTTTTTACTGATCTTTTAATCTTCTACTAAGAGTTGATTGATTTATTCCTAATAAATCAGCAGCTATTGACTGATTTCCGTTTGCTTTTTTTAATGCTTCTTCTATCAGAAGATCTTCTGTTTCTTTTAATGTAGGAAATCTTTTTGAAAAATTAATTATTTTATCTCCATTATTATTATCATTTTCTATATTAATGATTTCTGTATTTTTTTTAATGTATTCTTTAAAATAAGTTAATGATAAAATACCGGATTCATGAAGACTTACTGCATCAAATATCATTGATTGAAGTTCTCTTATGTTTCCTGGGAAATAATATGTATTTAGCAATGTATTAAGTTCTTTAGGAGGAGTTGGTTTAGCTTTTTTTAATGATTTTGATGCCTGAATTAAAAAATGTTCAATTAGTAAAGGAAGATCATCAAATCTTTCTCTAAGAGGCGGAATATGGATGTTATGTGCAATTAATCGATAATATAGATCATTACGAAAGATATTGTTCCTAATTAATGTTTTTAAATCAGCATTTGTTGCAGAAACTATATTTGCATAAGATTTTTCAGAAATATCAGAGCCTAATGGATAATACTCTCCTTCCTGCAAAAGTCTTAATAATTTGATTTGTGAATTATTATCTAAATCGCCAATTTCATCAAGAAAAAGAGTCCCGTTTGCTGCTTGTACAATTAATCCCTTTCTATCAGAGTCAGCGCCGGTAAAGGCACCTTTTTTATGTCCAAATAAAGTATCGGAAAAAACTGTATCATCTAAACCGGATACATTAACCGGAACAAAATTTTTATTATTACATGAAAGTTTATGAATAACTTTTGCGATTAATTCTTTTCCTGTTCCACTTTCACCTGTAATTAAAACCGCTTTTGGGCTTTGCGAGATTGCTTCAATATATTTAAAAATAGATTTCATCGTATCATTATTTGTAATAATTTCAGAAAAAGCATCTGGATTTTTTAATTGTCCGGTTAATACCTGTGTGCTTAGTTTGTTAACTTCTGTTTTTAAATTGTTTATTTCAATTACATGTTTTATTACAGAAAGAAGTCTGCTGGTTTGTACTGGTTTTACAAGGTAGTCAAATGCGCCGGTTTTAATACATTCAACAGCTAATTCGACTTTATTATCTGCTGTGATTACTATTACAGGAATATCAGGGTAAAGTTCATTTATTTCTTTTAATAATTCGATTCCGGAAATATGCGGCATATTTAGATCAAGTAATATTAATAAAACCTGATTTTCTGATAAAAATGGTAAAGCTTCTCGACTGTCACTAAATTGTTTGATATTTGAAATACCATATGATTCTAAGATTGTACTATAAAATTTTAGTGAAATTTCATCATCATCAATCATTAACACTGGCAGGTTATTACCGGTCATTATCATTCCTTATTTTTTAAATTATCGGAATTTTATTAAAAAAATAAGATATTTCTTTGATAATTATAACATTTTGAGGATTTTTATTATAAAAAATATTATTTTTTATAATATATAGTAAGAATTTTAAAGTTTTTCTAAAAATGAATCAATATTTGAAAAATCCATATAATATTTTACAGGTAATTCGTTCATGATTTTTTTAAATCTTTTATTATGATCAATTAATATTGGAGTTATATTGTTTTCTATTGCGCTTTGAATATCTTTTTCTGTATCACCAAATAGATAGATGTTTTTCTTATCAAATATTTTATTAAACTTTTTCTGACTTGAAATAATCGCTTCTTTAACTAGAAATTTCCTGTTATTTACATTGTCACCGAAACCGCCGCAGCAAAAATATTTATTTAATTTTACTTTTTGTAATTTAATTTCTGCTCCTTTTTTAATATTTCCGGTAACTAAAGCAATATTGGATATATTATTTAGTAATTTTATTGTATATTTAACATTTGGGAATCTAATCCATTTTTTATCAGGTTGAATTGTAGGTAATGTTTTTATATAATTTTCTTTAAAATTTTTCCAGTTTTTTTCAAATAAATCTTTAGGTAAATTGTATTTAACATATAATTTTTTAAATATTACATAATCTATTCCGCCTAAAAAAGTGATATTTGGATCAATTTTGATATTTAAAATTTTCTCAAATGAAACGATAAATGCTTTTTTGCCTTTTCCTTTAGAATCCAAAATTGTACCATCAATATCAAAAAGGAAAAGATATTCTTTTAAATTAAGTTTATTTTTATTCATAAAATTATAAATAATGTATTTATTTAAATATTATTATATATGTGTTAATTAAGTAATGTCAAGAAAATATAATAATAACTTTACTTAATTAAAATGCGTAAAAAAATTTAATTATTTTTATTAATTCTTGCTTCTTTTATTAAGTAATTTTATAATATAAATATAGAAATTAAATATAATTTAAAAAAAAATATTAATAAATAAAAAAAGATGAGTAGAATAATTTATCATAAAATAAATAATAATACAAATAACATAATTGATGAAGATAAAATCCATTTAATGATAGAACAATCAAATGAAGGAATTTGTATTGTACAAAATGGTATAATTAAATTTATAAATAAAAAAGTGGTTGATTTAACAGGGTATTCTAAAAAACATATTTTGGGGAAAAACTTTAATAATTTTTTTTGTTTTAACAATAATGAAAAAAATATTGATGTCTTTAAAAGAACAATTTCTGATTTAAATCGTACAAAAAGGTATGAAGCTTTAATAAAAAGAAATAATAATATAAATATTGAAGTAGAAATTTATTTAAATCAAATTACATATAAAGATAAAAAATCATATCTAATTTTTATTCATGATATTACTGACCGAAATATTTTTAAAGAACTATTAAAAATTAGTAAACAAAAATATGAAAATTTATTAAATACTTCATTTGATGTAATTTTTTTACTTGATTTAAAAGGTAATATATTAGAAGCGAATAGTAAAGCTTTTGATTTATTTGGATATACAGAAAAAGAGATTTTATCATCAAAGATTTTTAAATTTCAATCTAAAAAAAATAAAAAGAAATTTAAAATTGTATTTAAAGATGTATTAAAGAATGGATTTATTTCTTTTAATTCAGATTTTATGAATAAAAACAAAGAAATATTTTCTGCAGAAATTTGTTTATATATTATTAATCTTCTGGGGAAAAATAAGATACAGTGTGTTTTTCGTGATATAACTGATAAAAAGAATGTAGAAGTAATGCTGTCTGAAAGCTTGCATTTTATAGATGATATTTTTAAAGGAATAAAGGACAGGATAAGTATTGTTGATTGTAATTTTAATATTATTAGAGTTAATCCGGCAATGGAGGGGATATATAAAGAAAAAATGCCTTTAATAGGCAAAAAATGCTTTAATGTTTATCATAATCGAAACAATATCTGTCCAAATTGCCCTTCTTTACATACAATTAAAACAGGTGAAAATCATTCTATAATTATAAGAAGTCCTTTAGAAGGTACAATGAAGGGATGGATCGAATTATCTTCCTATCCATTAACAAATACTAATGGAAAAGTAATTGGAATTCTTGAACATATTAAAGATATTACTACTCATATTAAGGTAAAAGAAGACTTAAAGAAAGAGAGAGCACGCGCTAAAGAGTTTATTGATGTAGCTGGAGTAATGCTCATAGCTATTGATAAAAATAAAAAAATTATTCTAATAAATAAAAAAGGAGTAGAGATATTAGGATATGAAGATGATAGTGAAGTGATTGGAAAAAACTTTATTGATTTTTTTATACCTAAGAAAAATAAAAAAGAAATAGAGGAAGTTTTTTACAAATTGATACATAATGAAGCTAAAGAATATCAATTTTTTGAAAGTATGATAATCACAAAAGAAGGCAGGGAAAAATTAATTGCCTGGAATAATATAGTTTTATATGATGAAAATAATAATATGCATTATATTTTATCTTCAGGAGAAGATATTACTGAAAGAAAAAAAAATGAAATAGAACGAGAGGTATTGATAAAAGAATTAGAAAAAAAGAACACCGAACTTGAGCAATTTATTTATACAACTTCACATGATTTAAAAAGTCCTCTTGTAACAATACGTGGTTTTTTAAGTATATTAGGTGAAGATATTAAAAAAAAAGATACATTAAACATTACTGATGATATTTCTATTATTAAAAACTCAACTGAAAGAATGTGGGAGTTATTAAATGATTTATTAAAAATATCACAAGTTGGTTTAGTTGTTAAAAAATTTAAAAAAATAAACGTTGTTAATCTTGTAAATGAAGCAATAATTCTTAATAAGAGTGAAATAAAGAAAAAAAATGTTAAAATTAAAATAAATCCGGAATTACCGATTTGTGTTGCTGATCGTTCAAGATTATTACAGTTATTTCAAAATTTAATTGATAATGCTGTAAAATTTATGGGTGATCAAAAGAAACCATTAATTGAAATAGGTTTTAAAAAAAAGAATAAAAATATAATTTATTATATAAAAGATAATGGTATTGGTATTGATCCAATATATCATAAAAAGATATTTAATCTTTTTGATAAATTGGATCAAAATATATCTGGTTCAGGTGTCGGATTAACAATTGTAAAAAGAGTTGTAGAATTACATAATGGAAAGATTTGGGTAGAATCTAATAAAAACAAAAAAGGTTCAATTTTTTGTTTTATTATTAATAACCATAAAACCGAGCAGGAAAAATATGCTAAATAAAAAAAGAAATATTTTAATAATAGAAGACAATCAAGGTCATGCTAAATTAATTATAAGATTGTTGAAAACTCATTTTGATTTAAATAAAATAATTCATATTGATAACGGAGAAGATGCTTTAACATATTTGTTGAAAAAAGGAAAAATTTATAATAAAGAAAAAGCAATTGTACCTGACATTATATTATTAGATTTAAGAATTCCTAAAATAGATGGTCTGGAACTTTTAAAAAAAATTAAAACTCATAAAGAGCTGCTTCATATTCCAGTAATTGTGCTTAGCACATCAGAAAGTGAAAAAGATATTAAAAAAGCATATAATAATTATGCAAATAGTTATTTAACAAAACCGATTGATTTTGAAGAATTTTCAAAACTTATTTATAATTTTGGAAATTACTGGTTTAATTATAGCAA
>CAZYID010000037.1:0-20230 GCA_964646595.1 uncultured Spirochaetales bacterium
ATAATATTTTAGGAGTTAAATTTTATGCAAAAAATAATTATTTTACTTTTAACTATTATGTTAGTTGCTTGTTCATCAATTAAAAAAAAGTCTTTTAAAACAGAGGAGATCTATTCATATATTCCTGATCATGCAAAACATCCTATAACTTTCGCAGGTTTTTTTAATGAAAATATAATTTATTTAGTTGGAGCCAATGGATCGGTGTTTACTTCCCGGGAAAAGGGAGAGAATTGGTTACAGGGTCCAAGTGTCACAGCCTGTCTTTTTGGATTGGATATCATCTCACCTGATACGGCTTGGGCTAGTGGTCATGGGGCAGATATTTGTTTTACAAAAGACGGAGGTAAAACATGGCAAAGAGTAGTTAATTTTGGATCTAGCGAACTCGGTTATCACCCCTATATAAGTTTTTTGAATGAATTAACTGGCTGGATAGCATCACATGATTTATTGGCTTCAACACTTGACGAGGGCAAAAGCTGGAAAGTATTGACTCTTCCAGAGAAAAATATAAAAATTTCCGCTATATACCTTCGTACACCAGAGGAGGGGTATCTTCTTGATGATTACAAGGGGCGTCTTTATATAACAATTAATGGTGGAAAAAGTTGGAAAGTGAAAAAAATTGGCACTGCTGCTTCCAAATCACTTACTTTGCCTTCACCTACAGCTGTAGTCCGTTTTAAGAATTCAAAAGAAGGATTGATTATTATGGATGACTTTACTAAAGATCAGGGATGGATTGTTTTAAAAACCTCTGATGGAGGTGATTCATGGAATAAGTCGTCATTAGATCTGGATAAAGGTTTTCTCTATCTCTCCAAAAATAATAAAATAGTAACTATCACCGATTTATTAAGTAATATAAAGGCTTATACTGTAGAGAATCTACTTTAATTTTTTGAATTTTAAAACTCAGTCCCCACTATAAACTATACACAAAAAAAATCTAGAAAGGATATTCCTCCCAGCATTTTTTTTCTTTATTATATTAGAATAGATAATTTATTTCCAACTAGTACTAGAAATCTGCTCATTAAAATGTTACAATAATAGTTTATTATTATAAAGAGAAAAATATGATTTATACTATCTTTTTATTACTTGTTCTTTCATTACTGGGTTTTTATTGTTTTAAAAAGGGCCGCAATCTATATAAAGTTAAACAAATAAATATAAATTTTTTAAAAAAAATAAATGTTATTAAAGGAAAAATTGTAAGCTTTATTTCAATTATATTTATTATTTTTGGCGTCCTGTTTTTCCTTTTTTCATTGATTTTGCTGATTTTAATTATTTTAACTATATTTTATTCATAATAAAAAGCTAACACATTTAACGTCTACTGCATCAACACATTAAATGTAAAATCATAAAGCTTGGTTCCACGTGTAATGAGCCATTGAACAAGCTGTTCATTTTCTGCTAAAGAAATATCAATAAATTCGTTCCCCTGTTTGTATTGTATTAATTTATTGTTTTTAAAATACAACCGATGTTCGATATCATCTTTATAATATATTTCATAAAATACAAACACCAGATTACCGTCTTTATCGAACAGATATTCTTCTTTCCTATCTCCCGCAGACAAAACTGATGTAATTTTTATGAAAATAACCGGGTAGTAATCGGTTTTTATGGAATCATTAAAATATATATCCATTGTCTGACCGAATGTACCGAGTGCCCGCCAGGGAAGATCTTCTTCATTAACCTTTATCCGGGAATGATACAGAATATTTGCTTCAACATCTTTTATTATATTTGTATAAAGCTGCCGTATTTCAAGAATATCAGCTTCATCAGCAAATAGCGAGAAGCCTGTAAATAATAATAAACAGGAAATAATTAATCCTATTTTCATAATAACTCCTCTGAGGATGCAGATATTTAAACAATTGATATTAATACATTTTAATTTTTTATATTAAATTATATCATACAATTTTTTCACAACAATTCAAAATATTTTATAGGATACTTAATATACTAATTTTGAAAGAGCTAATTTCTTAATTTTAAATTTTTTTTACAACATTTAAATTATCCGCATTATGGCCAACACGATGTTTTATACAAGACAAAAATTCTATGTTTACCCTATTATTTAGAGGTGCAACTTTAGTTTCTATTATTTGATAATGTAAACTTTTTTTTACACTCATATTTTATAATCAAAAACAATTAAAATGCTTTAAGTCATTGATATTTAATGAGTTAAGATATGTTTAAAATTATGGCACTTTAATTGCTTTAATCTGATTATAATAATGACATGAAAATTAAAAGGATACGTTGATGAAAAGAAAAATATTAAATATTTCTGATTCTCCATTAATTAATAAATACTTAAAAATTAAAGCTGAGAAATCAGAAATTGATTTTATAAATGCAAGAGACGGACTTGACGGATTAATTAAAATGAGAAATATGCATCCTGATCTTGTTATTATGGATTTTAATATTTCAAGGATAACACTTGATCAATTTTTAAGTGATAAATATGAATTAAAGGGTACAAAGGATATTCCAATAATACTTTTTTATTCAAAAAAAGATCCTATTAATAAAAACTTGATTTTAAAGCTTGCAAAATCAAAAATATTTAAGCTAATGCTTAAACCAATAGATATTGACAAGGTAATTTTTTCTATTAATAATTTATTTAAAACAAAAATTATCACTGATTCTAATGAATGCATGCTGGATATTAATTATAATGATAATCTTTTATTTATACAAATATCAAAGGGATTTAATCAGGAAGAAATTGAATTAATGAAATATAAATTAATTCAAATGAAAAAGCAGCCAAAGATAAAATTTAATAAAGTAATTACAGTAATATCTGATATATATCATCAAAATAATACACGCAAGATGTTAGATGATTTTATGTTTAATATCATAAACTCAACTGGTGTAGTTGTTAATGATATAACAGTATTTACTACTGATCTCCTTATTAAAGATTTTTATTACAATCATAGAAATTACCAAAAAATAAATATCACTGATAATTATTCTGAAACAATGGATAATTTAAAAAAAAATAAAAATAATTCTTTAAGCAGTAAAATTAATAATAAAAATTATTCTACAGATTATAATGAAAATTTTATTAATAATAATCAAAGTAATGCTCAGAATGCAGTAAACAAAATTTTAAAAAGTAATCCAAACTATAATATTGCAGTATTAAATAATGATGAGGTATGTAATAATTATGTTAAAAGGTTATTTTCATTAAAAGGTTGGGAGGTTAATGCTTTTACAGATCATAATGTTTTTATGAACAACATTAGAAATAAAATTCCGGATCTCATTTTTTTTGATATATCTCTTATTGATGTTAATGGATTTTCACTTTTAAAATATATTAAAGAATATTATTATAGTGTACCAATTATTATTCTTACAACTTCAAATGTTAAAGAACATGTTATAAATGCAAAAAACTTTGGAATTAAACATTATTTTACCAAACCGTTTAATCCTAGGTATATACTGGATAAAACAGAGGAAACGCTATTTAAATCTAAAGCATCATAAATATATAATAAGTTTTATATTTGGTGTTTTAAATATATAAATAATAAAATTATATATTTTATCAATATGCAAAATCAAGAAATCAAATATTTATCAAAACAAATCTAATAATTTTATTATTATATAATTATTAGATTTATTCAATAATAGATTGATCTAAGAGGAGTTGTGAAATTAAATCCTCTTGATTTTTAGACATATCAGAAAGTTGGTTTGCCATAATACTTAATTCTTGAATCTGTTGATTCATTTCATCTGTTGATTGAGTAATTGTTTCAACCGCTGTATTATTTTCACGATTTAATTTTCCAAAAGAAATTATTGAATTTTTAAAACTATCAATGACTTCTTTTATTTCTTTTACTGATGAATTTATTATCTCTATTTTATCTTCATTCTCAGTTGAAGCATGTAAAATATCATTAAATGCTGTTTCTACATTATTAAATATTTTAACACTTTTATTAACTTCAGCCATACTATCTGTAATTGATTTTGTTGCTTTTACAATTTCTGATAATATAGTTTTAATTAATTCTTTAATATTTTTTGTTTCTGATTTTGTTTTTTTAGCTAAATCACTTACTTCAGATGAAACCACAGAAAATCCTTTTCCTTCGTCTCCTGCATGAGCTGCCTGAATTGCAGCATTTATAGCCAAAATACTTGTTTGAGAAGCAATGTCACCTATAATAGAAATAAATTTTTTAATTTTGATAGTATCATCATTCAATATATTAATAATTTCATTTGTTAATTTAGATGAATTTAATAATTCTTGAATTGATTCTTGACTTTTATTTACTGTTTCATGTCCTATTTGTGTTACTTTTATTATATTTTGTGCAGCTTGAAAACTTTCATTTGTATTAAAAACTATTTTATCAATATTTTCCGTTAATGAATTCATTTTTATTTCTGTTTCTGATAATTTTTCAAGTTGAAATTTAGTTCCAGTTAGAATGTTTTTCATTGTATTATTTATCTGAGTAGTTACATAACTGGATTCATTAGATCCTGCAGCTAAATTTTCACTTACTTTAAATAAAACCTGGCCATGATTTGATATATTTTCTATTATTTCACGAAAATTAAATGGTTCAGAATTAAAAGTTGCAACAACTAATCCGTTATCAATCTTTTCATTTAAATATGGAATTAATTTTCTATCGAAAATTGGTAAAGCTAATGCATCGATTTTTTCATTTACTATTAAATTATTAATTACAGGAATATAAAATTCTGCATCCCTTCCACCAGCTTGAATTTCTTTTGGGATAATACATTTTACAGTAACATTAAAATCCTTTAGTTTTTCAGATGCATCATGGATGCCTTTTGCAACCGGTTCCCAGAATAATTTATCATCTGTTAAAATAACTGCTATTTTAAAATATTTGGATGTTGTATTTTCTATAGGAATAATCAATGATTTAGCAGCTGTTTCTGAGATGAGAGCTCCCTGTTTTGAACTCCAAAAATTTTTATAATTTTCATGATTAATACTCTCAAGTAATGTTAATCTACGAATTATAAAAGGCATTTTTTTGTTTACAAGATAATTATATAGAAATATAATTGGATTATAACCCTGTACATATGGATTTTGTGATAAAGTAGCATTTATTAAACCTTGCTCTAAACTTTTTACAGTAGGATTAGTTAAATCATGTGTTACTATTTTAATTTTATCAGCTTTACCGGAGTCCTTAATTGCTTGTGCAGCACCTACTGGTGTTGTGCCTTCAGCTATATAAATGCCTGATAAATTAGGATGTTTTTTTATTAATTCAGTACATACTCGATAAGTTTCTTTTACATCTTCAAATTCTTCCCAAACACCTAATATCTTTATTTTTGGATAAGTTTTATTAAAAGTATATTTAAATCCTTTATATCTCATGAGGTGCCCAACATTTGTTGTTTTATTTAGTAAAACAACTACTTCTCCATAACCATTCAATAAATTTCCCATTAGCATTCCACATTTTTCACCTTCTTTAAAACTATCTGCACCAACATATATTAAACGCTTACATGGTACTGCTGTTATTGAATTTATATCTTGAATACTATCTTGTACATAATTTGAAATTTGATTATATAAATTTGATAATTTACTTAATTTATGCCTTTTTTTTATTTTTTCCTCAAGTGTCTCAAATGTATACACAGACTGAGCAACCATATTACCTCTTGATATTTCTGAAATTGTCATTGATAAAGAAATTAAATTCTGAGAAAGACTTTCCATTTTTTTTTGTATCATATTTAGCTCAAAAGTTTGAGTAGAATTAAAAAATTGATAAAATAATAAAAGAGTGATGTTTAAAACAAATAAAATAAAAAAAATTACTGTTTTAGAAAATTTAATTGAAATATTTTTAATAGATAAAAAGGGTACAAATTCAATTAATAATAATCCAATTATTATTATATTTATTATTATTATTAATGATAAAAATTTAGAATGATTTATTTTAAAAAAATTTTTCATAATAATATTAACTTGTTAAATAACAAATTTTAAAAAATACAATATATAAAAATTATATTCTTTAATATTTTGATTGTCAAATTTATTGATATATATTATAGAATTTTTAAAATATAATATCAAACTTACATCGATATTTTGATGCATAATCCTCACAGGCATTGTGTAATTATAGAAGGTAGATTGATAAATAATGTAGAACTCACGCAGCATACTGCCAAAACATAAGCATTTGAAAAAAAAAGTACTTTCTGAAAAATATAAATCAATTTCCTGCTTTTTTAAATGATGTATTAATTCCCACACAGTTCCGCCCAGCCAGAAAAACGGCGCATTATTTTTAGTAACAATATACTTTTTATCATCAATAATTTTTAACAATGATGTTTTGTCTACAGATTTGTTTGTATCATTTATCTTTACCATTAATAGTTTCCTATATCACAAAAATATTTTTATATTATAAGTTTAGTTTTCATTTAATATCAAGTTTTAATGACAAAAAAATGTTGACAGAAAATCCGTTAAATTGCACTATAAAAGCTAGTAATCCAGTTACAGTAACTCGAGTCCAAGGAAAAATAATGAAGAATAAAAATGGGTATAATCTATGGATGGGATATGATACTTTTAATGAAAATCAGAGAATTAAAGTTAAAAAAATACTTAATCGTATTCTTGTTCTTGGAGAATCTGATATCTGCAAAGTAATTATTGCCGAACTTAAACGTGCAGCTCCTTTATTGTGCACTGACGATTCAGAACCTATTATTTACAGAAAATGTTTAAAAGATTTACCAACCTGTATTATAGGAACATACACCTTTATTAAATCTGTATATTCTGAGAATTTTAAAGATTATGCAGGTTTTGAGCTTAATAAAAATATTAATTTGAAACCGGAAGGATTTCGGATTATAAGCCGTGGTAATAATTCTAAAGTTATATGTGTAGAAGCTAATGAAGATAGGGGACTGCTTTATGGAGTTTTTACATTATTACGTATACTTCAAACTTCAAATGATTTTAGTAATATGGATATTATAGACAATCCCCATATTAAATTTAGAATGCTTAACCATTGGGATAATTTTGATGGTTCTATTGAGCGGGGATATGCCGGGAAATCGCTTTGGAAATGGAATGAACTGCCGGATGTAATTGATGAACGCTATCAAGATTATGCAAGAGCATGCGCTTCTGTAGGAATTAACTGTACTGTACTAAACAATGTAAATGATGCTCAGCAGGTTCTTAAAAAAGAATACCTTTTAAAAGTTGCTGCACTTGCTAAAATTTTCAGGCGCTATGGTATAAAAGTATTTCTCTCTGTAAATTTTGCTTCACCAATGATTATAGGAAATTTAAATACTGCTGATCCCTTAAATAATAAAGTTAAAAAATGGTGGAAAAATATCGCTGCTTACATCTATGACATAATTCCTGACTTTGGCGGATTTTTAGTAAAAGCTGATTCTGAGGGTCAGCCCGGTCCATTCAGCTATAACCGTAACCATGCAGAAGGTGCTAATATGCTTGCAGATGCACTTGAACCTTATGGAGGATTAGTAATCTGGCGTGCATTTGTTTACGGATATGGAGAGAAAGACCGTTTTAAAAACGCATATACAACATTTAAACCTCTGGATGGTCAGATGATTAAAAATGTTGTTTTACAGGTTAAAAACGGACCTATTGATTTTCAGCCTAGAGAACCGGTTAACCCGCTTTTCGGTGGTTTAAAAAAAACTAATTTATTCATGGAATTTCAAATAACCCAGGAATATCTTGGACAGGGAAACCATATAGTTTATCTAGCACCTATGTGGAAGGAAATATTGGATTTTGATACTTATGCAAAAGGCAAAAATACTTCTGTTGCATCCTTACTGGAGGAAACTACAGATGTAAACAGTAAAACAGGGATTGCAGGTGTAACCAATATTGGAAATAATATTAACTGGTGCGGTTCTCATCTACATACTGCAAACTGGTATGCATTCGGTCGTCTTGCATGGGATAATACTTTAAAACCTGAGGAAATTGCTAGAGAGTGGATTTGCTGCACTTTTGGATCATCTGATAATAAAGTAATGGACACTGTTCTTTCTATAATGATGGAGTCATGGGAGGCATGTATTGATTATATGACTCCATTGGGATTGCATCATATTATGAAAGAACATCATCATTACGGGCCGGATCCGGGATTTGACGCAGGAGAAAGGGAAGACTGGAGATCTACCTATTATCACCGTGCAGACAAAGAGGGGCTGGGATTTGACAGAACAAGAAAGGGTTCGAATGCTGTTGATCAGTATTATCCGGAAGTTGCTGAGCAGTTTAATAGTCTGAAAAATTGTCCGGAAAAGTATCTGTTATACTTTCATCATGTGCCCTGGAATTATACTCTATCATCAGGAAAAACTTTAATAGATGAGCTTATTTTCAGATATAGAAGAGGTGTTAAGAAAGTTGAAAAAATGATTGAATCATGGGAAAAGCTGGAAGGAAAGATTGATGATTTGCGATTTAGAGAAATACTTGAAAAATTTCAGATTCAGCTTAAAGATGCTCTTGAATGGGAAGAGGTCTGTATTAATTATTTTATGGCATTCACAAGAAATTAAGTTTATATTTATTTGAAGTAAAATATGGGATAAAGTTGACGCAAAAAATCTTACAGTTTAGGAATTTATGGCATGAAAAAAAAACAGTATACTAACATATTTTTGAAAATTGGTTTTTCCCAGGAAGAGATAATTCAAAAAATAACTGATGTTTGGCAGGATCTTTTTGAAAGTACAAATAAAATATACTTTCCGGTTGAAGATGACATGGGATACATGTTGGATACAGGCAATAATGATGCGCGTTCAGAAGGAATGTCTTACGGTTTGATGATGGCTGTACAAATGGATAGACAGGATATTTTTGACCGTCTCTGGAAATGGAGCAAAACATACATGTTCATGAAAACGGGAATCCATGCAGGTTATTTTGCCTGGTCCTGTAGAACCGATGGAACAAAAAATGCGTATGGTCCTGCTCCTGATGGTGAAGAATATTTCGCGTTGGCTTTGTTTTTTGCCGCACATCGTTGGGGTAGCAGGGAAGAACCGTTTAATTATGAAACTCAGGCTCAAGAGATTCTACGTACTTGTCTGCACAATCATGAACGGGAAAAAAGCTGGACTGAACATGACCATCCTTTATCTAAATCTAGAAAAACAGGGTATTCAATGTGGAATATTGAAAATTACCTGATAAAGTTTGTTCCTGAAACCGATTTTACTGATCCCTCATATCATTTACCACATTTTTATGAACTCTTTGCCAAATGGGCGTATCCTGAAGATAGAAAATTCTGGGATAATGCTGCAAAGTGCAGTAGGGATTTTCTACCTAAAACCTGTCATCCAAAAACCGGATTTGCTCCGGAATATGCATATTATGACGGCCGTCCTCATCCGCATTTTAATGGGGCTCACATGGATTTTTACAGTGATTCCTATCGTGTTGCGGCAAATATCGGATTGGATTCAGAATGGTTTGGAAAACGTTCCTGGCAGAAAAAGATTATAGATAAAATTCACCTGTTCTTTACTGATATTAATTTAGAAGATTACCAGGCATATACTATAGATGGCAAAGCGGTGAAAAAGGATTATGTACACAATGTAGGACTGCTTTCTACAAATGCCATGGCAGCTTTAACAACAGAAACTGAAGTGTCAAAAAATATGGTGCATACTTTTTGGAATACTCCTCTGCGAACAGACAATCGCCGTTATTATGATAATTGTCTTTATTTTTTTACAGTATTGGCGTTGAGCGGGAATTATCGAATTTATTAAATGATAAGTATTTTTATAATCAAAGTCAATCAATAAAATCGAGATGAAAAAATAGAGGAAAAAATAAAATCCAACAAATTTTCCCTCGGAAACTCAAAAACTTCATTAAAAAATTCCATCCAATAAAAAAAACGTCTACTGATAATAACAGCAATCATCTTCATCTTGCTGCCACAATAATAACTTAAGCTTTCACGCGATATTGAAATTGTTTAATTGACATTTTCTATATAAAATAATATTAACAGAAGATATTACAATTATATTCTGTTTTTTATTTAAGGATTTATAATATGGATAATTCTATTATTCCCAGCTTTAATCCGGTTTCCAAAAAAGCATTCTATTTTTTTATTTTCATAGCAGGAATGCAGGGATTTATAAGCAAAATAGCAGGCTTTTTTATACCTCTCTACTTTGATAATCTTGGTTTTTCAGGAGTTCAGACAGGTCTTTATTTTACTTTTGCTTCCTTAGCAACAATAATACTGTCTCTGCCTATGGGTATTTCTTCAGATAAAAAACCGATTGCATACATTTTTATGTTAAGTTTTTTTCTAGCAGCTTTAAGTTATACAGGTTTTCTGTTTTTCGAATCTTTTATTATTTTTTGTATATTCGCTTTTTTAGGGAGTTTTGGTAACAGGTTCTTTTTTACAGGAAGGGAAGCGATGTTTTTTAAAATTACAAACAAAGATCACCCCCTGCAAGCCGCAGAGTTTAATATGGTTATTATTTCTTTGAGTGGCTTAGGAACAATTATTGGGGGTATTCTTATTTTCAATTTTAGTTTCTGGCCTGTTTTTTTAATTGCTGCCATAGCGAATCTTGTATTAATGGTGCTTTCATATTTTATACCTCGGACAGAAACAGCTATTATTAAACTTGACGAATATAAGCGTGAGCTGTTTAAACCCCATGTTTTATTTATAGTTTTAATCTTTTTTCTATCCAGTCTTCATTGGGGTGCAGAAACAATTGCTTATCCGCGATTTCTAAGATATAATCTCGGACTGGATTATCATGAAGCAGGTTTATACACCGGGCTTGGATTTTTTGTTGTTGGTATTGGGACATTTTTAGGGGCTTTTCTTATTAATAAGAAATATATAAAAAATCTTAAAAATTTACTTATAATAAGTTTTCTGCTTTCCGGTGTTTTTCATATTTTAATGTGTTTCGGAAATGTTTATCAGTCTTTTATTTTCCGCTTTTTTCATGAAATCGGAGACGGTCTTACTTTACTTGTTTTCTATTTCGGTATTCCACGCATTTTTAAAATACAGACTATAGGCGGTTGTGCGGCCTTTATCTCACTTTGGATGAGTATCGGGGCATTCAGCAGCGGTATATTGTTCGGTTATATTGGTGACAACTGGGGCAATGAGTGGCCTTTGATTATATCGGGAATTGTGCTGGTAATAATTCCTATATTTATACTTATAAGGCAAAAGTTCGAAAAAGATATAATATAGAAATAAATTAAAAATTTAAATCCTTATTATTTATATGATTTGTATTGATTAAAATTTTTATATAAAATAGGTAGAAAACATGAATGAAAACAATAAAAAATTTTTTAAAAATCCAATTTTAAAGGGTTTTTACCCTGATCCTTCAATATGCAGAGTTAATGAAATGTATTATCTTGTTACTTCTACTTTTACTTATTTTCCCGGTATTCCAATATTTCAAAGTACTGATTTAATAAATTGGAATCAGATAGGGCATGCAATAACAAGAAAATCTCAGGCAGATTTCACTGGCTTAAAACATTCGAAAGGTATTTTTGCTCCTGTCATTCGCTATAATAATGGTACATTTTATATAATTACAACAAATGTACCAAATGGGGGTAATTTTATTATAACATCTTCTTCACCTGAGGGACCATGGTCTGAACCAAATTTTATAAACGATGCTCCTGGTATAGATCCTTCTTTATTTTTTGATGATAATGGAAAAGTATATTATACAGGCACGAGACCTGCTCCGGAAGGAGAAAAATATTATGGTAACTGGGAAATTTGGCTTCAGGAAATTGATATCAATAATTATTCATTGATTGGCAAAAAATATCCACTGTGGAGAGGCGCTTTATTAAATTGTGTGTGGCCTGAAGGACCTCATATATATAAAATTAATAATTATTATTACTTATTAAACTCTGAAGGAGGGACAGAACATTTTCATGCAATTTCAGTAGCACGAAGTAAAAATATAATCGGCCCATATATAGGAAATGCTGGAAATCCTATTTTAACTCACCGACATTTAGGGAAAAATTATCCTATTGTAAATACCGGGCATGGTGACTTAATAAAAACTCAAAATAATGAATGGTGGCTAGTTCTTCTGGCCTCAAGACCATATGGAGGCCATTATACAAATCTTGGCAGAGAAACATTTTTAGCTCCGGTTGAATGGGAAGATGATTGGCCGATAATTAGTCCGGGCACCGGAAAACTTGAATTTTTTTATAAAAAACCAAATCTTAAAAAATATGTTTTTAAAAAACAATCACAAATTGATAATTTTGATTCAAAAGAACTTGATATGCAATGGAATTTTATTAGAAATCCGGACAACAATAATTGGAGTCTTGAAAAAAAAGAAGGATTTCTAAGTCTTAAACTCTCTAAAATAAAAATTACTGATAATAAAAATCCTAATTTTATAGGAAGAAGACAGCAGCATATGAATTTTTCAGCATCCTGCTTGATGGAATTTACACCTGAAAATTCCGTTGAAAGTGCGGGAATGGTTTTATTTCAAAATGAAAAATACAATTTTCGCTTCATATTATCACTAATAAATAACAAACAATATTTACAGCTAATCAAATGTAATAATTCAAAAGAAACAACGATTTCACAAAAACCATTTTCTCAAAACAAAATTTATTTAAAAATAACTGCTATAGGCCAAAATTACAATTTTTATTATGGAAATGACAAATTGTTTAAAAAAACTCTTGTAGAAAATATTGACGGAAAAATATTAAGCACAGAAATTGCCGGTGGTTTTGTTGGTACATATATCGGAATGTATGCCAGCAGCAATGGAAAAATAAGTGAAACATATGCTCATTTTGACTGGTTTGAATATAAAGAAAACTAATTGCATTTTATTATTGTTTTTTCCTAACTATTTAAGAATTAGCCTTTAACAAAGCATATGCAAACCATAAAATAGGTGCTTGTCCATGAAGATCACCTGTTACCTTGGGACGATTTAAATAATAATTAACATCATTGCTTTGACCAGTCCCTGGACAAATATTACTAATTCTACCATCATCCGATATATATTCTATTAATACACTCCATGCTTTATTGTATGCTTTACCAAAAATATCTTCAGGTAGTATACCTTTTTTAACTCCTATAGCCATGGCATAGCCAAACATCCCTGTTCCTGATGTTTCTTTCCATGATTTATCGTTATCTATTAGCTGTCTCCACATACCGTCATTGCATTGATATTTTTTCAATGCATTCATCATTTTAATAAAACAGGTTTTAATATTTTCATAAAATTTATTTGTATTCGGAAGAAGTGCCAGGAGTTCAGCAAGCCCAACTGCAACCCATCCATTCCCTCTGCTCCAAAAAAAATTTGCGTTCTCCCCATGATAAAATAAACCATTCGGCTGTTGTAATTTATCAAGGTAAGCATTAACTTCAAGAGCAGCTCTTTCAATATAAACTGGATTTTTTGTAGCATTAAAAGCCTGTATCTGGAGACTTGAAATCATATATATATCGTCTACCCAAAAGCGTGTCTGCTTTGTCATGCCATTAGGTAATGGATCCTGCCATTGAATATCTGCAAGTTCAATACCATGTTTATAAAAAAGTCTGTCGCCTGTTTGAATATATATTTCAAGAGGTAGAATACCGTATACATTCACATCAACATGATCTGCCGTGTTTTTTATATTTTGATCTATTACTTTTTTATATCTTTCCTTAAGTTTAGAAATCAATTCATTATCTTTTAATAGTCCTGCTATCTTTAAAGCGCCATAACCGGTACAAGCTTCTGCATAATGAACTGCATGAATATCTTCCACATCATAATACATGAAATCGGGTCTGGATAATAAATCATTTATCACTAATCTGCTAATATATTCAGGTGAATTTGTTTTGTTCCAAAATTTATTATCAGATAAATTTATATCCATTGTTATTTCTCATTTGATTATATTTTGATGCTGGTTTTTAAAGTATAAATTTATTGTTAGCTTTAACCTTTTAATGCTCCTGCAAGTGTTCCTTTTAAAATCCACTTATGACCAATGATATATAGGAGAACCGTAGGAGTTGCTGCGATTATCAATGCCGCGGTGTATTGAGGCATGTTTGATGCACCATAAGTTTGCAGAAATTGAGCAACACGCAACTGGATAGTAAAATTATTCTGACTGTTGATTAAGACCAAGCCCAATATATAGTCACTCCATGAACTCATGAAAGTAAGTATAATAGCAAGAACTGTTGCAGGTTTGGCAAGAGGTGCCATGATTAAAAAAAAAGTCCCGAAGTGTCCGGCTCCGTCTATCCTGGCAGCGTCTGTGAGTTCTCCAGGAAGATCCTTGAAGAACGATCGATATATCATAGTCCAAAAGGGAATACCGAACGCAACCATGGGTAAAAAAAGCCCGGGAAGTGTATCTATGATACCAATCTTAGAAGAGGTTCTAGCAAGGGGAATTAGTACCATCTGGACGGGTACGAAATAACCCATAAGTATGAAGTAGAAGAAAAACTCGGTAACTTTATTTTTATAGCGGGCAAAAATGTACCCGGCCATACAAGTAATAGGAACTGTAAAAATAATAGCGCCAAAGCATACAATAAACGTATTAATTAAGCCTTGTCCGAGTTGGATGGCCCTCCATGCATCAATAAAATTTTTCCAATGAATTTTTGTAGGCAGCCCCCAGGGATCGTAATTGAATTCAAGACGTGTTTTGAAAACAAAGAAAAACGGCATTATTAAAGGAAAAATAATTATTAATGCTGCAATCAGGAGAATAAAGGTAATGATAAATTCACCTATCCTGTTACTTTTCTTGAGTGTTTTATCTGGTTTAATAGTATTAGTTTGTTTCATTGCTTTTTCCTATTTTAAAAGAGAATTGGGCAAATGTAAATAGAAGCGAAAGCACGAGTATTATTACACCTATTGCTGCAGCACTTCCGTATTGCCAGTTTCTAAATCCCTGGTTATAAAGAATAGTTGCCAATGTTTTGGTTGCGTTTCCAGGGCCTCCTCCTCTGGTCATCATCTGTGGAAGGTCAAAGAACTTGAGACTTCCAATAGTAGCCAGAATGGCTAATATCCTAATTTGATAAGTGCACAAAGGAAGTACAATATGTCTTGCATAAGACCATCCTGTAACTCCGTCAAGTTGGGCAGCTTCCTTTATTTCATTGGGTATCTGTTCTATCCGCGCCATAAGATATATTATGGGAAAACCAGTATAGGTCCATGTAGCCACAACAAACACACACCAGAATGCCATCGTAGGATTTCCCAACCAGTCGATATTTACCACCCATTCTAAATTCATTTTTTCTGCAAAGGTGGTAATTACACCGGTCGCACTTGAAAATATAAACAACCCCAGCATGGAGACTATCGCAGTAGGTAGAACGTTTGCCAGATAGTAAACTGACCGAAGCTTACCAGTTAATCTGTTCTTATAATATACAACAGAGTAAGAAATGAAGAATGCAAGCGGGATCTGAACAAGAACACTCAAAAAAGCCCATTGGAATACATGGCGAAGACCTGCATAGAACTCAGCATCCTTAAAAAGTTTTATATAATTATTCAGTCCATAAAATGTAGGTTTATCCATACCGGTTGATTTCATAAGAGACAATCTGAAAGTTTCCTCTATCGGGTAGTATAAATATGCTAGAAGAAAAAGAACTGCAGGAAGAAGCATGAAGAAAATGAATATTTTTCTTTCTTTATCGCTCTTTTTTTTATCGTGAGTTATATCACCAGGAACTCCAGTGTTTAACATTGTACTCATGTTAATACTCCTTCAGTATCTTGCATCTATAATGCGTACGTAAAATTTTCAAGTCTATTGTTCTGATTCCGATTTTTGTTCCAGCCAGGGAACATATTTTATTAAGTTCAAAATAAGGGGGCAGAATCTAACTGATTCTTCCCCCGATTATATAAAAATATAATAATTATTGAAATCTTTTTATTTTACAGGTCCTACTTCCGTATCCATCAGCTTATCAAAATTCTTAAGAGCTTTCTCGATGTCTCCATTAGGAAGGAAAATAACTTGTACTACATCATTTACAGGTGTAGTTGCAGCAGCTGGTAGGTTCTGATCCCACCAGAATTCCACGTATGTAGCTTTAGAGAAAATTTCTGATGCCTGTGTAGTAAGCGGATTTTTAGCCACTACACCTGGTACAGAACAAACTCTTCCTGGTTCATACCCACAAGCTTCCTTTGACATAGCAAACTTCATGAATTTCACAACAGCATCTTTGTTATCTGCACCTTCTTTTGTAGCAACCCAACCGATATCTGTCATACCCATAACATCAGTTTCAGGACCTTTTCCTCCAGAAGCAAATGCCGGAAACGGTTTGATACTCAATTTTTCATTAGTGAAGTCAGAGCTAGAAAAATTAGCACACATCCAGCTTCCTGTAAGCTGCATAGCAGCTTTTCCGCTAGCCATAAGCAGCTGAGAATCATCGTATGATTCACCCAGAGGCTTTTTCCCGAAGTAGCCTTTCTTTATCCAATCTTGAAAAAACGCCGCAGCTTCCAAAAAAGGCTCTCCATAAAAATGAGTTTTACGGTTTGTTGCATCAGAGAAAGCATCAGGTCCACCAAAACGGTCTACCAAATACATATAGAAGTGAAGAACAGGCCATTTATCTTTTCCACCAGCTGCAAAAGGCTGGATTCCATTATCAAGAAGTACTTGTGCATTCTGTCCAAGTTCTTCTATACTAGTTGCCGTTTCTAGACCAAGTTTATCAAATATACCATCATTCTGAAAAATACCTGCAATAGCAAAGAATGGTGCAACACCATAAGTCTTTCCTTTCCATGTCATTGCTTCCCTGGCTGCATCACTACATGGAATGGACTTAAGTTCTTTAGTAAGATCTAAAAGTTTATCGTGATCTGCGTAGTCCCCCATCGTTCTTCCGCCCCAGCTCTGGATAATGTCCGGAAGTTCACTTTCTGCAGACATTGCAACCTTAATTTTGTCGTTTAAACCTTCTCCCAAATTTATATAGTCTACTGAAATATTGGGATTTGCAACCTTAAAGTCCCTTATCAATGCTGTAACATACGCATGGTCAGCTTGATTGTCAAGTACGTCTCTGCCCCATATTGTTAATTTAGCTGATTTTTTAGCACACCCTCCAACTAAAAGAACTATTACGGCGATGAACACAAATAACAGAGTGCTCATTTTTGAAAACACCTTTCGTTTTGTCATAAATTCCTCCTTAATTTTTTTTGCCGAATTCTGGCAAAATTTAACTCTTTTTTTTAAAAAGAGTTTAAATAAAAACTTTTTTCTTCAGCCTTAACAGGCGTAAAATACCCTGGAAATTATTTTTTTAAAAAAAATTTCCTGTTATATTCTATAATTTAAGATATATTACACTATTTTATTTTTATACAGTATAGGGGATTTCCCCTTTTTTTTTTAATCAAAATAGGGGTTTCCCCTTATTTTTTTAATAAAATAATAACATATTATCAACTAAATATATAATTGTTTTTTTTAAAAAAAAATTTAAATTTTTAGATAAAGCAGACTTTAAAACTAGAATAAATACGAAAAGTTTATTTTTCCAGAAAGAATAGATTACAAAAAATAAGTATTTTTCGATTCTCCAAAAATAAAAAAAAAATAGTATTTTGAAAATTTATATATATCATTCCTAAATCTCCTAAATAAATTTTACTATTACTACTATATGAAATATTCATTAACTTATTGTACTAAAGGACAATTTAAAACTAAATCCCTAAAAAATTTAATAAAATACAAATATTATTTATTTTCTTGTAAAATTATTTATAAAATTATATTTTTATACAACAATATTAAAAAAAATACTTAAAGTAATACTTTAATATAAAATTTATATTGGATTTATAATGAATTTATTAAATCTTTATGATTCTTTATGGGAACAATCAAAAAATAATATATTAAACAATAATTATAATATTGATAATTATCTTAATTCAACTAAAGATAATAGACGCGGTATTACTTTATTAACAAGACTTAATATTGATATTCTTAAAAATATTCAACATTTTATTAATGAAAGTATGGTTATAGAACCTGAACAATATTTTTATAAAAACACTGATATTCATTGTACAATTTTAACAATAATCAGCTGTTATGATGGATTTAAACTTGATTTAATTAAAATTGATGATTATATAAATATTATTAAAAAAGCATTGTTAAGTATTAAAAATTTTAAAATTGAGTTTAAAGGTATTACTGCATCTGATTCCTGCATAATGATACAGGGTTTTCCATTGGATAACAGTATTGATATTATAAGAGATAACATAAGAAAATCTTTTAAATCATTAAAATTAGCAAATTCTATAGATAAACGTTATTCAAAAAAAACTTCTCATTGCACAGTAATTAGATTTAAAAAAAAATTAAATAATCCAATTAAATTTATAAGACTAATAGAAAAATATAAAAATTATAATTTTGGAACTTCAAATATAAAAGAATTAGAGTTTGTTCATACAGATTGGTATCAAAATATAAAAAATAACAAAAAATTATCTGTATTTAAACTTTTATAATAATCTATAATTAAAACAATGGATTAAAATGGAAAATATATTTATTAATTTAATAAATAAAAGAAAAATTAAAAATGCCAATGACTTAAAAAAAGTATTTAGGAAAATTGCTAAAAAAACTCATCCTGATATAGTTGGTTCTGATGAGTATGTAAAAAAATTCATTCAATTTAGAAAAAATTTTGAAGAAGCAAAACAATATTTACAATTAATTCATGCTACACCTGAAAAAAATGAAACAAACATAGAAAAAAACTTTCGTTTTTTATTTTTTAAAGAATTAGAAAAATTAGATTCTCTGGAAATAGCTCATAAAACAAAGTATACAAAAATAGAAGAAAAAATAAATATTACAAAAGAGTCTATGACTAATTATTTCAAAAAATGGAGAAAGGATTATTTTGAGTTATTTTTAACAGCAAATAATGAATATCAGCAAATAAAAGATCAAAAACCTAAATATAATTTAGCAAATCTTCGTAAACCGTCCCTTTATAAAAATCTAAGACCGGTTTTTTTTAATTTAAGCAATTATCATTTAACAGGAATAGATTTCTATAAAAAACAGTTAAAAAGAAATTTAAGTTCTATTATTGATCGTTTGGAAGAAAATAATTTTTTTGCCTTAAAAAAATTTATGCTGTTTTTAATTGATGATATGGAAAATGGTCCGGCTGTATTAGAATAGTACCCTGTGCGGGTAGGCACATGAGCCTGGCGGCTCATGGCTCACTTTTCCTATATTTCATCTTTGCTTCCTTCAACTATCATATAATTATCTGCGTAAACATTTTCCTCACAACAAACGTTGTTTCCTATCGTTGTCTAAAACAAAGTTTTAGCAACGCTAGTAAAAATACGTTTGTTGTGAGAAAAACATGTTTCGCAGATAATTAGCTGGAAAATTAAATAAAGAGAAGAGAAGAAGAATAAAAAAAATGAATTAAAAATATATTATTTTAATAAATAAAATAATAAATAAAAACTTGCTTTTACTCAAAAGTTCACTTGCTTTTATTAAAAAGCTAGTGAGCTTTTGTAAACTTATGGCTTGTAGTTTTGAAAACATAATGAAAAGATTGAAAATCTTTATTTATAATTTTTTATAAAACATGACTTAATTATAAGTTATGTAATATTTTTTATAAATTATTTTTTCCCGTTTTTGGTAAGCAATGCAATGAAAGTATGCGGTTGTTAAATATGATTGTCTGAGCGAAGCGAGTTTATCATATTTAACAACCGCATGCTTTTATTCATTGCTTATCATAAAAACGGGCTGAGGTTACAGGAGCTGCGCTCCTGAAAAACACAGGTTTGGATTGTAAATCCAAAATAATACAATGCAAGTAATTACTTGCTAAATAAAATGGGCTAGGGCTTATAAGCCCTAAAATAACAAATTTTAACAACCGCATGCTTTTATTCATTGCTTATCATAAAAACGGGCTGAGGTTAC
>CAZYID010000038.1:0-20046 GCA_964646595.1 uncultured Spirochaetales bacterium
CAGAGGATTTTTATTTATAATAACATAACAATGGCATAAATACTGTGTTCAGCAAAATTATTATGCTTAAATTTGAAACTGGAAAGGAAAGCAATGAGTATTTCTTATTTGGTATTAGCTTATCCGAAACTAAAACCTGATGATATTAAATTTATTGAAACATATAGAAAACAATATGATGAATTATACTACAATGTTGTAAAGACTCATTTTACAATAGTTTTCCCAACATTTGGTATTGAAAAAAAAATATTTATAGATGAGATAAAATCATTAGCAATAAATATTAAATCTATTAATTTTAAAATCAGGTGTTCATTAATTGATAAAAATAGTTTTAATGAATATTGGCATACTTTTTTGGTGCCAGATGAAGGTTTTAGTGAAATTGTAATGCTTCATGATAAATTGTATTCAGATAAATTGTTTAAGACAATGAGATTAGATTTAAATTTTATCCCGCATATTGGAATATCAAGCCTAAAAGATTCTGCAAAAACTTGGGATATTGTACAAGAAATTAATGCTAAAAATATAAATATATCTGGTGAAATAGATTGTCTGGATATAGTAAAATATGAAAATGATACTGTTGAAACATTAGAGAAAATTTTTTTAAAATCATTACTATGATATGAATACTAAGTTGTACGAATGAATGTGAATATTATTTAGGGGCGATCATTTTCCAGCCGGCATCGCCTTTTCCAACGATTAATGTTTGTTTAGATTTAAATCCATCACTAAAAGTACAAACTTCTTCCAGTAAAACAAATTGATCATCTATTTTTTTTATTCTTGAAAATTCTGATTTTACTATATCATCAAAGTTTGGTATTGCATTATTCATTTCATTCAAAAAAGAAAGCTCTAAAGTTTCAGTTAAATTTTTAATAATATTTTTATCTTTAATAAAATTTTCATCCATTTTTTTCATTTTATATTTTAACATATAAATAACTTCAAGTTTAAAATCTTTGCATTTTATTATTTTTTCTATATCTTTTGATTTATAAGCATCTTCTAGACATAAAACCGCACCTTGAGGTGTGTCAAAATTTTTATTTAATTCTTTTTTGTTATCAATTATCTCCCAGCCATTGTTTTTACACGAAAATAAAAAAAGTATTAATAAAAATATTATATTTTGTTTCATAATTGCCTCTCATTATAAATATCTATTATTTTTACCCTACAGTATATTTAGATTTAATTTTTCTATATTCATTTAATTAATCGCTTAAGTAAAAAAAATCCTTCGATGTTTTTTTAAAAAAACTAAACTTTTGTGCTTTCCTATACTGTGTGAAATCTATAGATATTTTTTTAATCGTAGATTTATCCCGAGTATTCCCGATGGGGCGCGTAAACTTGCACTGAATATTCCGAAGTGGAGCATACGAGATTTTTAATTAAACAATTACATATAAGTAATATCTTAAATTTTAATAATACAATTCTATAACTCTATATTAGTATTATTATGCAAAAATTTTTCGCTTACCCGAAATAATTAAACGTTGAAAATTAGTTCAAAATATATGAATATAAAAATCAAATATTTTTTATTGGAGACGGATTATAAATAATTTTATTGAAATTAATATTAAATATTTCTATTGTCTGGTGTTTCTTTTTTCTTTACTAAATTATAGTTTTTGTGAAAATAACAAAAATTTAAATCATACTGAAATAATAATACAGGATAATACATTTGAGTTTACTATTATTGAAGAAATCAATACTGATAAAGAAACTCTTTTAAAAACTTTTTATAATTTTAACAATATGAAACTCTATACTGAAAATTCTCGCATGAAATGTACTTTATTGAAAGAAGATGAAAAGGGCCAAATAATAGATTACAATTTCACCTTTTTGATCTGTAATGCTAAATATACTTATATAAGAAAGATAGATAATGAAAATCATTTAATTTCTTTTAATCTCATCGATTACAGTATAAATATTGATTTTGTGCCAAATCCCCTGGATACTATAGGGTATTATAAATTTGTCAAAAAAGACGGTATTAATTATCTGGAGTATTACCAAAAAACCACTTTGGACAGGGCTATTGAAAACTTTCATAAGTTTTATATTAAAGTCGAAACAAGACAATTTGAGAGAAATCTGAAAAAATTTTTAAAAAAAATGTCATTAAAAAAAAGCCCTTAAGAAATGTTTTTTTTATACAGGGCAACTTCTATGGAACATACAAGAAAGTGTTTTGCAACTTTTGAAGTCTCTATTTTTTTAAAATGGTTGATGCTAAAAATTCTATCTACCTTTTTTGTGCTCTGATAATTTTGCGGCCCTACCATTAAGGATACAAACCCCAAAAAAAAATGATCATAAAGATTATTTTTTAAAGCCTGTCCCATAATCACGCATCCCTCATCTTTTAATAATTTATAAAAAATATTGACAGCTTTATTTTGATTTAAATAATGGGGAAAAGAATGGGTGCCTACAATAATATCATATTTTTTATTTTGCCCCTTTAAATCTATCACATTCATTTTTTTTAAACTGACCTTAGTATCAAATTCTTTTTTCTTTGCTTCTTCAAGCATACCTTCGGAGATATCTATCCCATCTATTTTTAATTTATATTCCGAAAAATGATTTATTATCATTTTGATTAAGACACCGGTGCCGCATCCAACATCAATGATATTATAGATTTTTTCTTTATCAGTTATTATATGTTCCAGTAGTTTCATCACAGCATGTCTGGTTGGTGTAAGTGAATTTTTATTTGCCCAAAGATTATCATATTTATGAGACCAATAATCCCAGGCGCCTTCAGCAGATTTAAAAAAAAACAATTGTATACTCCTGAATATATATTTAAATAGATACAATGTATAACTACTGCATTAAAAAATATTAGGAGGTACTTTTTTATTGATATATTTTTTATAATGCAGGTTGACAAAAAAGGCAAAAATATAACTTAAAGGATTGTTAAAAAAGTTGCGATTTAAAAGTGTCCTTTTTAAAATATTTTTAATTAAAAATATTTTTTTATTTATTTGCCAATATAATTTTTCCAGCTGTTCTGGAGTGATTTTCTTTGGGATAAAAACTGATTTTGTTCCGTCATAATCTTTTAAATTTTCTGTTAACAAACGGTTTGATTTTTTATAATTTTTATAAAGTTCTGTTCCGGGAATAGGAGTAATGATATAAAACCGGGGAATAGCAATCCTTGTCCTCATGATAAAATCAAAAGTTTCATTTAAACTCTGTACTGTATCACTATCGGTTCCAAAAATCATTTCAGAGCTTACCATGATACCTGCTTTTGAAATAATATTAATCAGTTTTTCATGTTCAAGGACATTTAACCATTTTTTATTTAAATTATCTAAACCTTCCTGAGTAATGCTTTCTATACCAAAACTCATCATAGTAACTCCGGATTTTTTAGCTGTTTTTAGCAAAGCGGAATTTTTAGCTATAAGTAAAGAACATTGGCTGGCCCAATGCATTTTTAATGGAATAATTCTTTCACATAATTTTTTAAAATAGACGGGATTACTGACTATATTATCATCGATGAGATAAAAGCTTTTAAAACCAAGCTGCTTAACCACCTTTATATCACGGATTACTTCGTCAATCGGTCTGGTTAGATAACGTCCCTGATAAATACAGGCTATCGAACAAAACGAACATGAATGAGGACATCCCCTGCCTGCCTGTACCGGCAGCATGGAACCTATGGATTTGGCAGTTAGTAAATCATATCGGGGTACAGGCAAATTTTTTAAATCATTTATTGGATGATTATAAATTTTTTTTATTTTACCCGTTTTTTGATAATCTTCCAGCATCAAGGGATAAGAAATTTCTCCATCTCCTACAATGACAGAATCCACCACCTCAAGGGCCTTTTGAGGAATTAAGGATGCCATATAACCGCCCATAACCACAATTTTATTGCGAGATTTGAATTCTCTTGCAATTTCCAGCCCTCTAAAAGAGGCGTGTCCCATAGTGCCTATTCCTACGATATCTGCATCACTGTCAAAGTCAATATTATCTACCACTTCGATTTTTATTTCCACATCCCAATTGGAAGGAGTCATTGCTGCCAGCAAAGGAAACACAAGTCCAGGCAAATAAATTTTTTTTTGTTTACAAAGCTTTTGATCTGCTCCATATTGAGTAGGCTGGATGAATAATATTTTAGGCATTACTGCTATCCTGATTAATGGTTTTTATTTTTGCATGGGTAATTTTTTCTCGGTATTGCTTCCATACTATAAAACTCCCTTTCAGCATTTTAAAAAGCATCATAGGAGAATAACTTAAGAGATAACCGAATAGATGTTTTGGCTGAAATAAAATCTGATTATAGAGTTTAACAATTTGTTTATAAAATTCATAAACACTAAGCTTTTCCGGCTTGATACTCACATGAGCCAGATCCCATTTTTCAAAATCCCTTTGATCAATAATGATATTCTTTTTGTCAATCAGGATACCTGTTCCGGGTAAAGGAGTAAAGGGCTGCAAATTTACATACTTTAAACCCGTCTTTTTTAATATTTGTCCGCATCTTTTAAAGTCTTCTTTGGACCAATGGGGTGGAATTATAATAGTCGCAAAACAGTCTATATGATTTTCCTGTAATATTTTAAGTGCTGTAAAATTCATTTTAACATTCACATTTTTATTATAGCTTTTTAATTCTTCATTAAAAAAAGACTCAAAGCCCACAATAACAGTTTTTAATCCGATTGATTTAAACTCCTTAATTAACTCCGGATTGTTGGCAATAAAATCTGCTCGACCATAGATCAGATATTTTTTCTCAATTCTTTTTTTCTTACATAATCTGATAAATTTTTTGATTCTTTCTTTGCTGATAAGAAAATCATCGTCCACTATATATATTTCTTTTTCGTTTACAGACTTCAACTCTTTTACCACATGCTCTAAAGGCAGCTCCTTATATTTACCATCAGTAATTTTACGGCAGTAACAAAATGAACATTCATAGGGACATCCAAAGGAGGTCTTAATTAATGCGACTTTTTGGTGAAAGATATAAAAATAATGTTTCCTGTATTTTTTCGTAAAACTTCTGTCCGGTATTATAGTTTTAAAATCAATTTCCGGCAGCTGATGTTTTATCATAGGAGCTTTTTTCTCCAATATTCCCTTAGGAAGAATTTCATGCCCTGAAATGTGTTCTATTAATGAAGAAAATACAGTGACAGCATTACGGACAACTCTATAATCAATAAAGTCTGATGAAAAATGTTCCGGATTTAATTCACAATGGACTCCTCCAACAATAGTAACAATTTTATGATTAAATGATTTGATGGCCTTGCATGTATTTAAAATATCATTAACATTAGTAATATAACCTGTTATACAGGTAATATGAGGATTTTCTTTATTTAAGAAATAGGTCAAGGATTTCTTTTCAATAATAAAATCAATAATTATCGGTTGATGTTTTTTTTTAACCAGTGTACAGAGGATTTCCAACTCCAATGGCTCCACGATCATTACATGCTGGAGACCTATGGTTTCTGTTGATGGTTTTAATCTGATCATCAGTATTTTCATAAATTCCCTTTAAAAACATTGGTTTCCGGAATATGATAGTTATACTCCAGCAAATGTTTTGCTTTAGCAAGAACTGCATTAAGCAGAAAATTGGAATGAAAACCAAATAGATATTTTATGCATAATTTACCGCCTGTTCTGGTTTTGGGGATTTCTGCGGTTTGTCCTAAATCAATAATAGGGGCTTTGATATGAATTCCTTCTTCAATAATTTTAAAAAGCATATTGAAGTATGTATTAAATTCCGAATTGCAGGTATAATTGATCCCACCCAAAAAAAAATAAAACTTATTTTTATAATGGACATTTATATGCCAACCTAAAAGTGTATTTTTATAGTAATAGGAATTTAACCGGAAAATATCAGGAAGGTTTTTAAAAAATTCAAAGGAAAGGGTTTCCAATTTGCCTTTGCTTCTTTTTAAAACCTCCAGATAGTACTGATGCATCAGGGGAGTAAACTGACTGCATGATTGATTTATTATTTTTATTTTCTTAAAAAGCTTTGTGATTTTGCTGTATCGTCTTTTATAGGATGATCTCAATTGACTAAGATAATCATCAAAGGATGTAAACCGGTTATAAAAAATAACCGTTGGCAGGGTTTGTCCAAAACTTAATTGACAAGATTGATATTGGTTAGTAGTTAAATTTAATCCAATAGTCAGTCCTTTTTCTCTTTGCATAATATGAGATAGCAGTTCTCTTTGATAATCGTCTTTTCCAAAAAAACCGCTAGCAGAAACAGAGCAAGGAATACCTATTATATTCATTTTAACAGGACTTTTTATTCTTAAAAAAGCCAACAGGTCAATGAAGTTTGTATAGACAACGGCACAGGATAAAAGGTCATTATTCATATCAACCAGTGAATAGTATCTTTGACGGCAAGGATTATACTTCTCGGTATGAATCAAAAATTTTCTGGTCTGAAAATAATCTTCTGCCAGATTATCCCATGACAAAGGTAAACTATCGGCTGTTTTATAACTATTGATTATTTTACTCATAAGCTGCACTCAAAAATAGCATACCTGCGGTAAGGAACTGCTTTCTCTCCGGAAATCCGCTCATAATATCTGGAAGCAGTAAAAATACTTTCCAAATTATTTTCAAAAATAAAACCGCCTTCAAAATAAGTATAATTATATTTATGACAAAGTTCTGTTAACTTATGAAATAGCATAAAAGCCACTCTTGTCTTTCTGTATTGAGGGAGCACTGCAATTTCAGTTAACCGTATAGTGTCAATTGTATTATTTAATTTGTATTTCAAATAATGCAATAGATTAATTTTTTGATGGTTCTTTTTTACTAACTGGTTAAAATCAGGGTACCATAATAAAAATCCAACGGGTTTATTATCTATTTCTGCAAATATAAGGTTGTCTCTGTTAATCAATATTTTAAAAGAAGCAAAAAGTTCATAGTTTTCCTGAGGTGCCCGGTCCGACCAGTATAATGTTTTATTTCTAAAACTGTTGTTATCCAGGGTGGTATAAGTCTCTATCTCCTCTTTCAGTTTATTTTTATTAAGAAATCTAATATTTATTTTATCATCTTTATAACGGTCATAATACTGATTAAAATATTCTATAAAATCTTTTGTTTTAAATCTAAAAGTAACCATTTTATTGGTTTGGCAGTCTTTAAAATAATCAATATAATATGATTTGGTATAGGGTAATCCAAAAAGAGGAATATCAAAATTATTCAGCAAGTAACCTGCCTGATAATTAAGATGTCCATTTAGTCCAAAAATGATTTTTTTACACTGGGGGAAATCTTTTTGAGCTATTTTAATAATCTCATCTTTAATCCCTTCTAATCCTTCAAAGGCCTCAAAAAAACTGGCTTGAACATATTCTTGCAGATTTAAATCATGGATTAAGGTAAAACGTCCAGCAGGCTGATTATTATTAAAAATTAGATATTTAACTACTTTACTATGATTATGATATACTGTTGGACCATTGCAAAGCAGGTAAATCAGATCTTCTTCTGTCCTGCGGAAATTATAATCATTATTATATATATCTTTAGAGATGGCAAAAAAAAGCTTTTCTTCTTTTTTACAAGCTACTTTTGTTATCATCATATAAAAAACTCCTCCGGTTTAGGAAATCCTAAGAAATCGGTTGTCATTGAAGAGCAATAAGATCCTGCATTGCCAAAAATAATCACATCATTGTCCTGAACAGGAGGAAGTTTAATGTTTGTAGCCAAAAAATCTCTGGAATAAGTAGAACATCCATAAATGGAAGAATCCAATTTATCATCGGATTTAAGATTATTACTTATTATATAGACAGGGTGCCTCGCTTTATCCGGGTAAAATAAAGGTCTGGGAAATTGAGTGCTGGAAGCATTCACACCCACTAATTGTAAATTGTCCCTTATTTTTACATCAGTGACTTTACATACAAAAAAAGCACTATTTCCCCCCAATATCCTTCCGGGTTCCAAAATTAATTTAAGGTTTCGATTTAATTGATAGGACGTCTTTGACATTAATTCACTAACCAGATATCCATAACGTTCAAAATCAAAAGAGTTATTTAAATTATTATCATCAATCCCAAATCCCCCGCCAAAATCAAGACTTTTTAAGCCGGGAAAATAATGTGCTGCTTTTGTTACCTCCTTATAACAATCCAACAAATAATCCACATTCATAATATTTGTACCTGCATATAAATGAATACATTCTACTTTACTGTTATCCTTTAAACTCATTAACTCATCTATTGTTACGCCTAACCTGCTGTTTTTTCCAATAAAAAAACCGGCGCTGGATTCATGAGGTTCAACATTATCACCAATGTTAAAACGAATACCATAAGGTTTATGGGGTGTCTGTTTTTCCCATTTTTTCACCTGTAATAAAGAGTCCAAATTAATCAATATATTATTATTGCTAATAATATGCATCATCTCTGTAGAAAGTGCACTGGCTGTAAAAATGATATCATCACTTTTATATCCTGCCTTCTTAACTGCATTTAAATGATTTAAAGAATTTACAAACACTTTTATTGATTCATTTTTTAAAATAGATAAAAATTTTTGATTTATATTTGCCATGGTAGCAAAATGAATAGACTTGTTTTGATAAGTTATATATTGAAAATTATTTATATTTTCAATAATTTTTTCCTTAAAGTAAATATAGTAGGGAGCACGGACATTACTGTCAAATTGCTTAATGCAATTGATAAAATCAGTATCTTGCCGGGTTATCATGATTTTTCTCCTTGAGGATTATATTTTTTTATAATAGTTTTAGGCTGTTCACCATAAGGATTTAATATAAAATTTACAGCACCATAAATGCGGACTAATAATAATAATGGTACCAGAATGATACCAAAAATTATACCAGGTAAGACCATAAGTTTGTATTCCTTAAAAAATAAAGTCATTGATTTTGACCATGATTGTTTGAATTCTTTGCCATAAAAGAAAAAGATTCCGCAAAAAGCAAGAGGATATATCCTAAAAAGCATTTTTTTATATCCTGATATTCTTTTTAATAATGCCCTATCTTTTGTTGGTTTTAAATAATCTATGCCGCTTAATAAATTTGCAAAAACACGGAAAGCCCAATGACCGCCAAAATGGACCAGTTTTTTATAAGTTTCAAAAACCGTTTTTCGGACTTCATGATGCTGCAGATTTTTAAAGTAAAAATTAAATTTACCCACGCCATCATTTTTATATTCATAGTTTTCAATAATTCTGTTTTGATTTTTTAATTTTTCCCATAAGGGAGTACCTGGAACGGCATGGAGTGGAACAACTTGATAAAAAGTAGGATTTAATCTCACAAATTGATCTACTTCCTCTTTTAAATTACTATGATTATGATCATCCCATCCGATTACCATAGAACCTAAGGTATTAATACCGGACTGGTGAAGTTGAGAAAAAATTTTTTTGACACTAAGTCCATTTCGTTTATAGAGGTTTTCCTTTTGGATAATATTTTGATCAAATGATTCTACGCCAATAAAAATGGTGCCAATACCGCATTTTAATAATTCCGGAATGGTGTATTGAGAGAGAGAATTAATTGAGGTAAATATGGTTAAAAATAAAGGTTTTTGTAAAAGGTCAGAATCACGGGAATAGTAGTCCATAAATTTCAAAACTTCTTCCCTGTTATCCAGAAAGTTTTCGTCATAAATTATAGCACTATTTATTTTGGGATATTTTTGTGACATATTTTTAATTGCAGTAAATAATGACTTCATAGAACATATTGATATTTTTTGTTTTTTAAAATGACTTGAAGTAGCGCAGAACCCACAGGAATTTTTACACCCCAGGGTTTTAATAAAGTTAAACTGATGAAAAATAATCAGATTTGTTCTAAAAAATGAAGTGGAAGTAATCATAAGTTCTTGTTTAATTGGAGAATTATTTTTAATTCCCCATTCTCTTTTTAAGTAATCCCGCATGAAGGACACACCTTCTCCATAACAGATATGGTCAACGGTCTTTTTGATCTCTTTTTCTATTCCATAATTTTCAGAAAAAATACTTGTCCCATAACCTCCTATGATAATAATGATTTTAGGATTGTATGCTTTTATCCAGCGGACCATATTTAATAATTTTTCAGCTAGTATTAAAGTAAAAGAAAATACAATAATATCATAACTGTTATTTTTTATCTCTTTACAAAACATTTTAAAAGGAGGATTTTCCATGACTGTACTTTTAACATTTAAATTTTGGGCAATAAAATGTAGAGGGTGCCAGCTATGAAATTGTTTTAATTGAAATACACCTTGATATAAGGTATTTCTGTAATAAAAATAATCAATCGGGTCTTTTTTGATCGAAGCTTTTTCATAGGGAATGTAAGGAGATGTAAATAGAATATTAGGATTAATCAAAATATATTCTCCATAATTTATTGCGTTTGAAGTTTTTCATTTTTTTATTCATCATACTCCACCAGACCGTTTACCAGTAATCCATAGACAGGACGCATTATTATCATTAATCCAAAACTATGCTTTATATTATTCTATGTTTATATTTATATATTTTAATAAAATTATCAACGTTTAATTATTTCGGGTAGGCGAAAAATTTTTGCATAATAATACTAATATAAAATTTTGATTAATATTATTTGAATTTTAGAAGTTACATTTATGGATATCATGGTATATTAAAGAATAAAGTATATAAGTAGAATAAAAATTTGTAAATTTGTGATGTGAAGGGGGTAACTGGAAATGAAAATTGTTGATAGATATTTTCTCTGTCAACAAGTTGGATGCTGCAGGTTATTGCACCATTTTTTAACTGCTTCTGGTACATACTTTATTAATTCGTCTACAGATAATTGGTTGTCATTGTTTTCATCAGCTTTATTGTTTTTAAATGCATTTATAATTTTTTCTGAAGTTTATTTTTTACAAAAATTGTATATAATACGATTATTTAAATATAATTGTAATTAATTCAACCTTCACCTAATTAATCGTTTAAGCACAAAAAAATCCTTTGATTTTTTGTATGATATTTAAAATCATAATTATGAAACGAATACTGATTTATGTTCTTTCAGACTGTGTGAATACTTATTTTATAACCGACCGCTCCCTTTGGTCACTAGAGATCGCAGAGATTTTTTTATTTTTATTGTAAATTTTTATTTATTCGACAGTCATCGTTAGATGACGTTGTGGTGTTTTGTTTTTAGTAATTAACATATAATTCAATTGAATGTCCATCAGGATCTTCTACAATTCGACTTTTATATTTTGTATGTTTATCTAATATAATAATATTTTTATATTCTTTAAATTCATCCTCTATTTTTTAATAAATCTTCTTTATTAATTTCAAAAGATAATGTTTAGATACCTTTATAATTATTATTTTTTATTGATTGAATTTTATTATCATCAAGTGGAATAAGACATAATTCTATACTGTTATTACCAATAATAATTCCTTTTGAGTTTGGAGCATCATCATATAATTTTTTAAATCCAAATTTTTCGTTATACCATTTTAAACTTTTATCTAAATTTTTAACATTTAAGGTTATACCATTAATTACTTTAGCATTTATCATGTTTATCCTCCTTAGTAAATTTTATAAATTTAATAATCCAAAACACCACAATGTCACCTAATGCGGATGAGCATAAGTGTCGTTTACGTTTGACTATCAAAAATTAATTGTTTGAAAGTAGCATTAATGATGATATCAAAAAGTTACTATATATCAATTTTATTTTTATTTTTGAATTAATGTATTTTTTACTTAAGCATTTTCCTTTTTTTGTTTTTGTATTTCTTGATGTAGTGGATCAATTTGGATTAATATAAACAAGTTCAATGCCTGTTGAATAACCTAAATTACGTGAATATTGTTTATCTTTGGCATTGTTCCAGTGTTCATGCACTCCCAGACTGGCTAGGCGTGATCCATCTCTTTCAGGATCGTAAAATGTTCCCGACGGAGGATTATTTGCCAGGGCAGCTTCATGCAAATATTTATCCGGCTTCCCTTTATTTTTTAAAGACGGCCATTCTGTGGTTAGCATGTCTAGGCCAACAGAGTCTACTGCAACAGGATCCTGTGAAACAAAAATACTTGAGGTCCAATCATTATTAAAAGGGGACATTTTCCATTTATGAATTGATTTATCATTTTGGCCTTCTGAACTATATAAACCATCAATGATCCAGAGTATAGTTTTACCCCCCATATCCTTATGTCCAAAATAATCAACCAAAGTCAAATATCTGTCCTTATTTTCACCAAACATCTGATAATGATTATTTTTTGTCCAATCATTAGGATTAATACTGGTTGCTCCGAAAAAGTTTTTACCTGTTAATGTAACTCCGGCAGCAGTATGACCTTTAAGCAAGGCCATATTTATATGGTAAGTTGCATTAACTAAAACTGTTGGCAATCCTTTGGCATTATTTGATTTAGGGTCCGAATAAGGGATTGCATTTTTAATCCAGACCGCTTTTTTCCTACCGTCTCCACCTGCTGAATCCCATAATTCAACTTCCGGGTATTTATTTTTTATTTTATTATATATATTTGATCCAATAAATCTGGATGTGTCATAAACTGCAATATTGCTCTGGGGCACTTTAGCATTTATAATTAGAGATTCAACCAGAGCAAAAATAAGATGTGGATGCCCATTTAAACCATCAGTATCACCATGAGTTTTACAGTTATTCTGATTAATCTTTATAGCTATTTTTTCCCCGGATTTATATCCTTTATTTCCATATCCTTTACTATTATTATAATATTTAAAAATTCTATCCCAGGATGCACTATCATCCTGTTCACCTGATATAGATTTAATAGCAAGTGAAACCATATTAGTAATTAAGGCTTGATCATTATATTCATCTTTCCAGTAACTGCCGGATCCATTATAAGAGGTAGCATTTTTATCATGAACCCAGACTACTCGACCAGGATTGATTCCTTTTGCAATACCAATTGGTTTATTTTTACCTTCAAAAGCAAATAAATCTTTAGAATTTATTCCTGAATAAAAGAGACAAATCCCCATAAAAAAAATACTGAAAAGAATTCCAAATACAATCTTTTTATTTTGAATAGCTCTTTTAAATCCTTTATAAGCCCAAACAATAAAGCCAAGACTAACTAAATAAGTTAAAAAACTGGATGCAAATGGGAATGCAATTTTCATACACGGATAATTAATACGGGAAGGTTTAGGCAGTACCCTGATAAGTAACCATATTAATGATAATAGGCTAATCAGAGGAAAAACAACAGGAAACAAGACTATATTAAAAAATTTTAATTTTGGCCTGGGATGAATAATTTTAATCTTTTTTCCAGATTTAGGACAAATTTTAAAATTAATTGATTTTTGATTTTTCAATATTATCTCCTTGTAAAATAGATAAATCCATTAAATTAAGATATTTGAATTAAAAATATCTGTTTATCTTAAAATATAAATGAAGTATTTATTCCTCCATCAAGCAAAAAACCAATTAAAGGGAAAATTAATGAAAGCCAATTAAATGAATTTTTTATAATGTCAAAAGATGCATCATAAGTCATTTTATTTTTCTATATTCTTACACGCACAGATGCGGATTCTTTTTTCTCAATTAGCTTACTCAACTCTTGCCGATAAAGATCGAGGCTATTTACAGTTAATTTATAATATTATAGATCAGATTGAGGTTAAAATACTATAAATCTCTCAATAAATCCAATAATATTTTTGATCACGCCAACATGCCTGAGCAAATTAATTGCGTACTAGCTTATTTGCCTGTCACACAATTAAACTTTAACAAAAGAATTTACAACATTCAAGAAAAATAATATAAATTCCTTAATCACTCTTTTATTAAGGATTTTCAATGAAACAAATTAAATCATATAATCCAAATCTAACAGATTCTGATTGTCGCTTACAGAAAGGCGAAAAAGGAAAATATTTTGAAATTTATAATTGGCGGACTATTATTTGTTTTTGGAAATAAGAAATATATATTATCATTGATAAAAAGAAAATCATATCAATGTAATTGGTGATAAGTAAAGTAATATAACTTTTTAAAAAACTAAAATATATTGGCAGTGGAGTAGTTCATGGCAAAAAATAAAATTATTTATATATTTTTCATGATGACTTGTTTTTTATTATTTACTTTCGGATGTATTAGTTCAGGTAAAAAATATAAAGGTATTGAGTCATCTAAAGTTATTAAAAAAACATTTAAGAGTAAATCATTAAAAAAAGATATGAATATTAATATATATTTACCCAAAATGTATAATAAAAGTATTCAGTATCCGGTGTTATATTTAATTCATGGGTATTCTGATAATGAAGATAAATGGATCCCAAATCTTCAATTAGAAAAAGTAGCTGATAGATTAATAGAAAATAATCAAATATCACCTTTAATAATCGTTATGCCTCAAATTGATAATAGTTTTGGCATCAATACAAGCAATAAAAAGAATTTTTCAAGTAATTTTTCATCGGGGCAATATGAGGACTATATTTACAAAGATTTAGTTTCATTTATTGATAAAAAATATAGTACGATAAAAAACCGAGATGGACGATATATTGGTGGGTTGTCTATGGGTGGTTGGGCAGCATTACATACTGCATTTATACATATTGACATGTTTAGTAAAGTAGGAGGACATAGTCCCGCATTTATTAATGAAACATGGTTATTCCCAACATTGGAAATAAGGAATGAAAGAGACCCAATATATATTGCATCAAAAAAGGATCTCACTAAACTTAAAGTATATTTAGATTGTGGAGATAGAGATGATTTTAAATTTTATGAAGGATGTGAAAAACTTTTTGTAATATTACAATCAAATGGAGTATCATCTGAATATCATTTAAATAGTGGTAAACATAATGATGAATATTGGAAATTAAATTTGGAAAAATATTTGTTATTTTATGCTGGAAAATAAAGGGAAGTATTTAAAATCTCACTCATATAATTAATAGTTAAAGAATAAAAAATCCTTCGATGTTTTTATTAATTTTGTTTATTATAATAAAAACCAAAAAAATAATTCTTCTCTTCCTCTGCGTCCTCTGTGGTAAAGACTAATTTTTAATAATTTTAATATTTCAGAGATTGCTTCATTGCGCTCGCAAAGACGGTTTACTTTGGGATTGGAAATGAAAATTTTTGATAAATGTTATCTCTGTCAACAGTTGGATGCTGCAGGTTATTGCTCCATTTTTTAACTGCTTCTGTTACATATTTTTTTAATTCATCTACAGATAATTGATTATCATTGTTTTCATCTGCTTTATTGTTTTTAAATGCATTTATAATTTCTTCTGTAAATAATCCGTTTTCTAATCTGTCATCTTCATAAGAATATTGACCGGCTTTGGAGGAAGAAAAAACTATTGCGCCGCTTCTTCTTTTTAAATCATTGAAAATATATCTGTCGTTTTCAAAAAGATAATCTCTGGTTTCAAAAGAGCTTGATTTTCCGCTTCTGGATAAAACTTTGATGCTTCTTGGTTTAATACTTCTGCTTTTATATTTTTCATCATAAAATGCGATATCATTATCAAAGTATTCTCCGGATTCGCAGGTGTCCATAAGAAATAATTTATTTCTGGGAGGAATACCCTGTAATAAATTTTCGATTAATTCGAAATTTGCAGCGCTTTTTGATAAATTATTTAATAGTGCGTCATGGGTTATATAATAATAAGTTGTATTTTTATCATTATCATGTAAACCATGACCGGCTATAAATAATACAAAAGTATCATCTACAGACGAATCTTTTAATAATGATTTTGCTTTTATTATATTTTTAATTGTCACTTCATTATTAATAAAAGAGTAAGTATAAATATTTGTGTAATATTTTTTCAGATCAGAAAATAAATTTTTTAGATCAAGTACATCTTTATGTGCATAGATTAGATCTTCTATTTCATTACTTTTATAATCTGAAACACCAAAACCAATGAAATAAAGATTTCCTTTAATATTTTTATTGTAGTTTTTATATGTAACAGCTCTATATGATTCTGCTCCGTTTTCATTTATACAACTTACTTCAATTTTATTTTTACCTGATGTTAGTTCAATTGTTTCTGAGAATGTTTGCTCTTTACCGGATATTTTTTTGCCATAAGCATCAAATAGAGGAACATCATTTACATAAACATTGTAACTTTTAAGATTATATTTAGAATCTTTTAAATGAAATTTTATTTTTACTGATTTATCATTTTGTGACTCGGATAATATTTTTGCTTCAGGGATATGAAATATATTGCTTTGTTCTATTTCTTTTTGAGATAATCCCATTCTATATAATCTTTTTTGATATAAATTATAATAGTAGTTTAATAATGTTTTATCTTGAATTCCTAGCCTTTTTAAAATTATATCCGGTCTATTAAATTTTACTGCAAATTGATCAATGCTAAATGCTTCATACCCTTGAATCATTGCTATCATTCTACCGCCATTTTGAGAGCAGTCCCAATAACCGTCTTCTGTATATACAAGCCAATCATTTTCATCATTAACAAAGGAAACAATTTCTCCGGTTTTAATGTTAGCGATTTTTAAAGTACCGTCAAGACAAGCTGCAACAACATAACTTAAATCAGGGCTTATTTTTGACATCATAAATGTTATTTGAAAATCCTGGGATTTACGAATAACATTATTTTTAAAATCTCTAATAGATACATTAAATACAGTATTCTTTGGATCATAAGTATAACCAAGTTCTATATAAATTTCTTTGTCAATATTAAAGTCATAAACATTTTTTGGAATATTTTTAAAAAAAATACCGTCAAGATTACAGATCTGCATTCCATATGATTGCGAAAGCCATCCAAAGAGTTTTCCGTCTGAATTAAATTTGATGTCTAATAAATGAGGAGTTGCCTTAATTGTATTTATTTTTTTACCATTCAAATCATAAATTTTTATAATACCCGTATCTTTTGAATAAGCAATAAAATTGTTGTTATTTGGATTTACTATTAGTTTTGATACCGGAGCATCTTCACCGTTTTCAAAGACGCAAAGATTTTTAACAAATTTACCATCTATAGTCCAGAGTTCTAATCTACTGTCAGTTCTTCTGGTAGTATCAGTTCCTAATCCAATTTTATCAAAAAAATTATCTAATTTAGTTCTGTCAGCATGAGTTATATATTCATTTAAAATATAATTATTATTTTCAATAAAATAATTATTTTGCAGTATTTGTTTTTCTTGTTTATTTGCTTTTTTTAATACTTTATTTTTAAATTCTGTAGCATTAATTGTTTCCGGGAATGAAGTTCTTTGAGTATAAAGCACACCAGTAATAATATGATTATTATCCGGAGTAAAAACCGAAGAATAAAAAACTCTATAATTCCATTCAACTATTGGAATGATTGATTTTTCATTTCCGGTAAAAAGATCAAATATTTTTATATAACTATCTATAGTGCATGCTAAATAACGATTATTTGAACTAAAGTTTAGTGTTTTTACCCAATCTTTATTTTGAATAAATCGTTCAAGTCTTCCATTTTTATTCCATATCAAAATATTGTTATTATTTACTGTGGCAAATTTTACGCCGTCTTTACTGAAAACTATATCAGCTGTAATAGGAGATTTAACCTGAAGTTCCATATGCATTTTTTCTTCAGGAAATAAAGATAAGGTGAAATACAATAGAATTATTATTAAAATATTTTTTTTCATAAATTTTATCAATAATAATAAAGATTTTTTTATGCAATAAAAGTATATTATTTTAAGAATAAAATGCAATAATATAATATTTCTAATTAGTAATCTTAAAAAAAATAAAATTGTCTAACTAACATGAACTAATTTCCTTTTTCGATCAGTTTCTTTTAAACGAGTTTTCCTTAACCTGATAGATTTTGGAGTAATTTCAATTAATTCATCATCATTAATATATTCAATGCAGTTTTCAAGGCTCATTTTTATTGGAGTTGTTAAGATAATATTTTCATCACTGCCGGCAGCTCTTAGATTTGTTAATTTTTTTGATTTTGCCGGATTAACAACTAAATCATTTTCTTTACTATGTTCTCCGATTATTTGTCCTTCATACAGATCTTCCTGGGGATTTAAAAATAATTTTCCGCGATCCTGTAAATTATATAATGCATATGCTACAGAACGGCAGTTTAGCATTGATATCATAACTCCATTTTTTCTGTTTTTAATCTCCCCGCAGTATTTATCATATTCCATAAATACGTAATTCATTACTCCCATACCTTTTGTATCAGTTAAAAACTCTGATCTAAAACCCAGTAAACCTCTGGTTGGGATTTTATAGACAATTCTTGCATTACCGTTTTCCTGTTTCATTTCTAACAAGATTCCTTTACGGTTACCGAGCTTTTCAATGATATTGCCCATATATGCTTCATCTACATCAATTGTCAGTTCTTCATATGGCTCTAATTTTTTTCCGTCAACTTCTTTCATAATTACTTCCGGTCTTGTGACCTGAAATTCGTATCCTTCTCTTCTCATTTTTTCAATTAAAATAGAAAGATGTAATTCGCCGCGTCCGGAAACTTTGTAGCCAATACCTGCTCCCATTTCTTCAACAAGCAAAGCAACATCATTTAAAGTTTCTTTAAAAAGACGTTCACGTAAATGTCTTGAAGTTACGAATTTGCCTTCTTTACCTGCAAATGGAGAATCATTTGGGATAAAGTTCATAGAGATAGTCGGCTGATCAATATCTACAAAAGGAAGTGGAATAGGATTTATCGGATCAGTAATAGTTTGTCCGATTGTTACATCAGACAGCCCGGCAACTGCAATTATTTCACCGGTAGTAGCACTATTAATTACTTCCATATTGTTGCTCTTAAATCTATAAATTTTTGAGATTCTTACCGGAGCTGAAATCACATCATCATAAGCAATAACAACCTGCTTATTTACATCTAATTTACCGGATGAAATTTTGCCTATAGCAAGTCTACCCAAAAATGATGAATAACTTAAGGTGCTGACTAATAATTGTAAATTTCCTTTTTCATCCCCTGATGGCTGAGGAATATTTTTTATAATTGCTTCAAACAAATCGTTTAAATCTTTAGTTTTATGATTATAATCTTTTGTTGCATATCCATCTTTAGCTGATGCATATATAATTGGGAAATCCAGACATTCATTAGGCGCTTCTAATTTAATAAATAATTCAATTATCTGTTCATGAACCCATTCACATCGGGATGCCGGTTTATCAATTTTATTAATAACAACAATGATTGGCAGTTTTAAGATTAAAGCTTTTTTTAAAACATAATATGTCTGTGGCATTGGTCCTTCAACAGCATCTACAAGTAATACTGCGCCGTCTACCATTTTTAAAACTCTCTCTACCTGACCGCTAAAATCCGCATGACCGGGAGTATCAACAATATTAACATAATAATCCTTATATTGAAAAGAACCGTTTTTAGATGAGATAGTAATTCCACGTTCACGTTCCAGGTCCATAGAATCCATTAATCTTTCTTCTACAACCTGATTATCTCTAAATAAACCGCTTTGTCTGAATAGCTGGTCTACAAGAGTAGTCTTACCGTGATCAACATGAGCAATAATTGCTATATTTCTTATTTTAGATTTATCCATTTATTTATTTACTCCAATAATTTTATATTTATGATATTTTTTTATTCTGGAATGAATCATGATTTATGATGAATTATTCCTATAAAAAAGTGTGAAGCTCTTATATCTGGAAATGAGATGCAATTTATAACATTTTTTTTATAATTTAACAACTAAATTATATTTATTAAAAGGTAAAGTAATAAAAAAAAGAACTATTCAACTGAATAGCCCTTTTTTATAAATATAATTAAATCAATTTTATTTAAT
>CAZYID010000039.1:0-3442 GCA_964646595.1 uncultured Spirochaetales bacterium
TTCTGCATCTTTTGCATCAATTTCATTTTGAGTTGCAGATGGGAATGCAGCATCACATTTTATTGACCAAGGCCTTTGCCCTTCATAATATTTCACACCATATTTATCTGCATATTCTTTTATTCTGCCTCTTTTTACATTTTTTAATTCCATTACAAAGTCCAGCTTTTCTCTATCAATACCATTAGGATCATGAATAAATCCGCCGGAATCTGACAATGTAACTGCTTTTGCTCCAAGTTCATTTAGTTTTTCAATAGTATATTGAGCAACATTTCCGGAACCTGAAACTGTACAAGTTTTCCCTTTAAAAGAATCTTTTCTTGTTTTTAACATTTCTTCTGCAATGTAAACTGCACCATAACCTGTAGCTTCCGGTCTTATTAAAGAACCGCCCCAGCTTAAACCTTTACCTGTAAGAACTCCGGTAAACTCATTTCTTAATCGTTTATACTGACCAAACATAAATCCAATTTCTCTTCCGCCAACACCAATATCACCGGCCGGAACATCTGTATCAGGACCAATATGTTTTGATAATTCTGTCATAAATGATTGACAAAAACTCATTACTTCATAATCAGTTTTCCCTTTAGGATCAAAATCTGATCCACCTTTTCCGCCGCCCATAGGTAAAGTAGTTAATGAATTTTTAAAAATTTGTTCAAAAGCTAAAAATTTTAAAATACCAAGATTAACACTTGGATGAAATCTTAGTCCGCCTTTATATGGACCTAATGCACTGTTAAATTGTATCCTAAAACCTCTATTTACATTTATATTTCCATTTTTATCTAACCATGGAACTCTAAACATTAAAACACGTTCTGGTTCAACAATTCTTTCCAGAATTTTTGCTTTTTGAAATTCAGGATGTCTCTGAATTACAACTTCAAGAGATTCTAAAACTTCTTCAACAGCTTGATGAAACTCAAGCTCACCTGGATTTTTGCTCTTAGCAAGAGCTAAAACATCATTTACATAAGACATAAAAACCTCCAAAATATTTAATATTCTTTTCCGATTTAATTTATCTAATAAAGAATAAAATAAAATAATAAAAATAAATGTGGAAAATATTTAATAATAAATAGCAAAATTTATGCCAACTTATTCTTATTTAAAATAAATTATAAATATTTTATAAAAGTATTAATTTTATAATCCTTAAATATTGAATAACAAAGAAGTTAGAGCGTTTAACTTATTTTAATAATACCTTTTTTTATTTATTTTTCAAAAAAACTAATAATAAATTATTTTTATTCATTGATTAAATTTTAATCATTTGATATAATCCTGCCTAATATTTAGGCAGTACATTTAAGGATAAAAAATGTTTAACGAAGCTTTTTTAGAAAATAATGAGGACATATTTTATATACTGCAAAGTATAATTGAAACATTTAAAGGCAATATCAAATTTAATGAAATCGTGAAATTATTGCTGGAAAAACTCTTAATTATTACAAAAGGAAAATTTGGATTTATCGTTAATGAAACAAAAAACGATAAATTATTTAAAATATCATTCACAAAAGAAATAAACTCTAATAAGGCAAAGTTAATAACAGAGCTTATAAATAATAATCTTAAAAAAATATTTAAAAATGGAATTATTGAAAAAATAGACATAAAGGATTTTGATAAAAATCAAATATCAGGTATTTTAATCCCAATAAAAACAGAAGATGAAGTTTTAGCTGTTATATTTGTAGAAATAAACAGTGAAAATAATCTTAATACAACTGAGTTAAAACTTATAAATATTATAAAAGAATTAACATCTCAAAACACATCAAAAATACTAATATACAATACCCTTAAAGATAAAATGAAACTAAAAGATCTATTAATTAATATTTCAAACAGTATAGAAAAAGTATTTTCACTTAAAGATGTTTTTGATGTTGTGATGAAAAAACTTGCAGAAAATTTCAACATATTGAGAGGAATGCTTGTTTTATTTGATCTTAAAAATATAAATGACTTATCTGTGTTTTCTGCATATAATCTTACAGAAAACGAAATATCAAGAGGTATTTATAAAACAGGTGAAGGCATAATAGGCAAAGTAGTAGAAGGCGGAAAGCCTATCTCCATTTCTGATATAAATAAAGATGCGACTTTTCTAAATAAAATGAAAATAAAAAGAGATAAAAATTTAAAAATTTCTTTTATTGCAGTTCCAATAAAAATCTCCGGAATAGTTTTTGGAGTTCTTGCTATAGAAAAATATTTTGAAAATAAAGAAAAACTTAAAGATGAAGAAGACATGCTTTTTTTAATTAATGGAATAATTGCAAATAAAGTAAAAATTTATCAGAAGATGTCAGAAGAAAAAAGCCTTTTATTAAAAGAAAATATAAGTTTAAAAAATGAATTATATAATAAATATGGAATCAATAATATAATCGGCAAAAACAAAATAATGCTTGATATATACGAGTTAATTAAAATGGTTGCAGACAGCAACTCCTCAATATTAATCGTAGGAGAAAGCGGCACAGGAAAAGAACTTGTTGCAAAATCTCTGCATTTTAACAGTACTCGCAAATACGCTTCATTTGTAAGTATAAATTGTTCTGCTATACCTGAAAATCTTTTAGAATCAGAATTATTCGGATATAAAAAAGGCGCTTTTACAGGTGCGGGCTCTGATAAAAAAGGAAAATTTCTTTTGGCTGACGGCGGCACTTTATTTTTAGATGAAATAGGAGAAATGCCGTTAACACTTCAGGTTAAATTATTAAGAGCAATTCAGGAAAAAGAAATTGAACCCATTGGAAGTGAAATTAGAATAAAGGTTGATATTAGAATTTTATCAGCAACAAATAAAGATCCAATAGATTTAATTAAAAGCGGAAAATTAAGAGAAGACTTATATTACAGGCTGAATGTTGTAGAGATAAAAATTCCGCCGTTAAAAGAACGACGAGACGACATCCCATTACTTATCCATCATTTTATAGAAAAATATTCAAAAATAAACAATAAAGCAATAAAATGGATTTCTCATGAAGCTCTAAAAATGCTCCAAGCTTATCACTGGCCCGGTAATGTCAGAGAACTGGAAAATGTCATAGAAAGAGCTATTCTTTTATCAAAAGAAAATACTATAGAAGTTCAAGACCTGCCTTCTTTTTTAATTGATACTGAAAATTACCAGACAGAAGAACTTTATATTAAAAAATGGGTTGACAGTTTTCTTGTAAACGAAAAAGAAAACGGGAATGCGCATAACAATTTTATGAATATAATTGAAAAAGAATTTCTAACCAAAGCATTAATATATAATAATAGAAATCGAATAAAAACCTCAAAATTCCTGGGTATAAACAGAAATACATTGAGATCAAAAATGAATTTATATAATATTAAATTGTAATTCTATTTTACAACAGGATACCCGGCGCCCTGCCAGTCCATTATTCCGCCTATA
>CAZYID010000039.1:3542-20035 GCA_964646595.1 uncultured Spirochaetales bacterium
ATTCTATTTTACAACAGGATACCCGGCGCCCTGCCAGTCCATTATTCCGCCTATATTATAAACTTCATTAAATCCTAATTTTTCCATAATCTTAAGAGCTTTACTGCTTCTGCTTCCGCTTCTGCAATACACTAAATAAGTTTTACTTTTATCCAGCTTATTTAAATCCGTTTCAAATGTTTTAGAATAATAATCAATGTTTTTTGCATTTTCTACATGCCCCTGACTATATTCATCCTGAGTTCTTACATCAAGGATTATTAAATCCGGATTATTTTTATTTTCCCGAATTTTATTATATGCTTCCTTAATTGTTAATGCTCCTATAATTTGATTTTTATTTTTTGATTGAATAAAAAAATTTGACTGTGCTGCCAAAGCAACAACAAGTGCGATTAAAAAAATATTTTTTTTCATGCTTATATCTCCTCCAATTTTACATCAAGATAATCATTGCTTTTTTATCAAAAAAATTTTATTTAATATAATTATATAATTATCTAGGATTATAATATCATAAAAAAATATCATCAATATTTTTTTTACATCATCTTTGCAATATTTGCAACATTGATTAATGTTGGTACTCAAAAAATTTTTGAGCTGTTTTTTAACAAAATACTAAAATTTAAATTTTATTCTACAATAATATTTATTTCAAAAAAAATTACTTATGGATTATTAATACAAATGGCATTTGCAACTATAATAGCATTTATTTTTAAATACCTGATTGATAAAATTTTTATTTTTAAAGATAATACAAAATATTTATCAAAGACACATTTTAAGCAGATATTTTTATATGGATTTTTTGCTGTATTCACAACATTGATATTCTGGGCTGCTGAATTATCATTTAAACAATTTTTAAATTTTAAAAATTCACATTATGTTGGAGCAGTAATCGGATTAGCAATTGGATATACAATTAAATTTATACTCGACAGAAAATTCGTTTTTAATATTATTGAAAATTAAAATTATTATCTAATAAAATAAAACAACTTAATATAAATAAGTTTTATACGATAGTGTCATTTAAAAAATGAAACAATAAAAAATTAATGATTATGAATACTTTAATTCAATGTCGTAGAATAATGAATCTTTATTTATTAAATTTTAAAACATAATCAAGATATAATAATTATCCTACCCCAATTTGGGTACAAATCTAATTTTTGTTTATTTTCTGCTGTTTGTATTTTTTCATTGTTTAATACATCAAAAAGACTTGAGTAATTAAAAGGTATCGAAAATTCTATTGAAACTTTTTGGTTTTCTGAGTTTAATGCAACCAATATTTTTTCATAATTATATTCTCTTAAAAAAACAAACTGATTATGATTTAGATATAATTGCCTGTATGAACCATATTTTAAAGAACAAAATTTATTTCTTATTTTTATGAGTTCCTTTATCACTTTATATAAGTCATGTTTATTTGAATCTAAGTTCAGTTGTGAAATATTAATTTCCGGCCTCAGATCATAATCATTATTTTTTCCTTTTTTCCCTTTTAGTCCCCATTCGCTGCCATAGTAAATTGATGGTATGCCTGGAATTGTAAAAAGAATTATGTATAAGGTGAATGCATGAGCTTGATTTTTCAGGGAAGTCATAATTCTATCTACATCATGATTGTCCGCAAAATTGTATAATAATAAGTTTTTATACATCCCGTTTTTACCAAATTGTCGATTTAATGAATAAGCAATTTCAAAATAGTTATTATCATTATGACTTGACCATAATCCTTTATAACATTCATAGTTTGTTACTGAATCCAGCATTTCATCATTTACCCATTTTCGATAATCATCATGAATAACTTCTCCTAAGAGCAAAAAGTCAGAACTTATTTTTTTGCAAAAAATTGATAATTCGTGAAGAAAATCAAAATCAATATAATCTGCAGCATCAAGTCTTAATCCATCAATTTGGAATTCATCAATCCAAAATTTAATTGCAGAAAAAATATATTTTTTTACTTCTGGATTAATTAAATTTAATTTAATAAGGCTGTAATGACCATTCCATCCATCATAAGAAAATGAATCATTAAAATAACTTTTTTTATTAAAATCTACATTCACAAACCAATTTTTATACATCGAATCCTTTGTTTTTCGTTTTAAATCAGTAAATGCAAAAAAATCTCTTCCTGTATGATGAAAAACTCCGTCAAGAATTATCTTTATCCCATTTTTATGAAATTCTTTAATTACATTTTTTAAAGTTTCATTAGTGCCAAGCCGTCTATCTACTTTAAAATAATCTGTTGTGTCATATCCATGTGAAATTGATTCAAATAAAGGCCCAAGATAAACTGCATTTATTCCAAGCTCCTTTAAGTACGGAATCCACTGATAAATTTTTTTGAGATTAAAATTAGTTTTTGAATTATAGCTATTAATATATTCTGCTCCACACAAACCAAGGGGATAAATGTGATAAAAAATTGAATCTTTAATCCAGTTATTCATTAAAATCTCCTTCCATACCTACCGTTAGGTATATAAAATTCTAAAAAAAATATTTACGAAAAAATGCCATGCATAAATTGATGAACAGCTTTATAAATAATTTTATCATTAAGTTCAATATTATTATTTAAAGCAATTCCTATATATGTATTTATCATCCCTAAAAAAGTTAGTGCATACTCCTTATGTCTTCCAGACATATTTCCATGATCTTTGGATGCTAATTTAAATAAATTTTCTACCATGTTATAAAGTTTATCATTCATTCTGCTAACAGCTTTATTGGCTTCATTTTCTGGGCTCGAAAAAATCATAGATAGCTGCATTCTATAAAATTCAAAATTTTCTTTTGCAAAGCTCATAAGCGCAAATGAAAGTTCATTAAGATTTTTAGTAATATCTCCATTATATAATGATTTTTCTTTAACAATATTTAATAATTTATTCCCATAATTTTCCAGGATAGCATCAAGCAAGCCTTTTTTGCTTCCAAAATAATGATATAATGTTGGTTTTGTAATATTTGATTTTTCTGCAATTTCCTGAACGCCAACAGCATCATATCCTTTTAAAGAAAATAATTTAACACTTAATGAAATTATATTCTCGTAATTACTAATTTGTTTTACCTCTTTAAATAATATTTCTTGACATCCAGTATACCGAACGGTATAATGAATGTCAAGAAATATTAAAAAAACTTTAATATTCTCTTTGTTTTTTTATTTTTTTATAAAAATGATTTATAATAATTTAATTAAAAAATTTTAAAATCTAATATTCCGGAGCAGCAGTTGAATAAATATAAGAAAAAAATATTAATTGTTTTAATTATTATATTACTAGTAACAATTGTTTTATCCTCTAATGAATCTATTAAAGACTTAATTGAAAAAGCAGACAGCTTTTATTACAACGAAAATTATTCTAAAGCAATAGAATATTATACAAAAATAATAGAAAAAGACCCAAAATATTTTGACGCTTATAACAAAAGAGCTGAAATTTACATTAAACAAGAAAAACTAGATAAAGCTTTACCGGATCTAAATATACTAATCGAGTCAGATCCGGATAATATTGAATACTACGTAAACAGAGCTTATATTTATTTCATTAAAACTGATTATGATAACGCTATAAATGATTTAAGTAAAATAATAAAAATTAGCCCACGTAATTATTTTGGATATTTTAAAAGAGGATCTGCTTATTTAAATTTAAAAAAATATGATAAGGCAATAAAAGATTTTTATAGAGCTATTGAATTCAAACCTAATGATAGTAATTTATATTTTTTAAGAGCCCAAGCTTACTATTACAGCAAACAATACGATGATGCTTTAATTGATTTCGATAAAACAATTCAACTGGATCAAACTGATATTGATGCATTTATATTTCGTGCTAAAATATATAAAGATAAAAATAAATTTTATGAAGCATTAAATGATTATGAAAAAGCCATCAGGTTAGTTCCGAATGATCCATATACTTATAATAGCAGAGGAGATTTATTTTATATTAAAAAAGAATATGAAAAGGCAATTAAAGATTATAACACTGCAATAAAATTAAATCCGGAAAATGAACTTTATTATAAAAATCTTGGTAATGCGTATAGCGGAAAAAAAGAATATAAAAAGGCAATTGAATATTATACAAAAGCAGTACAATTAAATCCTGAATATGAAGATGCATATCTTGAAAGAGCTCAAGCAAATATAGATTTAGACATGTATAATATTGCTTTAGAAGATATTAATAAAATAATTGAATTAAAAAATAATGATTACAAAGCATACAATCTGCTCGGAAATATATATTATGATAAACGACAATATGATGAAGCAATAAAAAACTACAATAAAGCAATAGAAATTATTTTAAAAAAATCAGGACCAAAATCTTCATTAGCTCTTTATTATAACAATAAAGCCAAGACAAGAAAAGATCAATTGTATTTTGATGAAGCATTAAATGATTATAGTAAAGCAATAGAAATTGATCCTAATAGTCTTCAATCATATAAAGATAGAGGATATCTATATCTTTGTAAAGAAAATTATGATGATGCATTAAATGATGTAAATAAAGCAATAGAAATTAATCAGGAATATTTTTCTGCTTATAATTTACGCGGCAGGATTAATGGAGCAAAAGGATTATATCGCAAAGCAATTAAGGATCATGATTATACGATAGATAAAGACCCTGATAACTTAAGTAATTACTATTCGAGAGGAAAAACTAATTATATTAATAAAAAGTATGATAAAGCTTTAGATGACTTTGCCTTTTGTTTAAATTTAGATCCAAATTATCCATTTTATTATTTTAAACATCTGATTGCTTCTTTTAAATCGTCTGATATTAAATTTAAACAATCTATGCAGACTTTAAACAAAAATAAAACATTATTCAAACATGAAAATTGGAAATATGCTATTGCTGAACATTTATCAGGTAACCTGACAATAGAACAACTATTAAAAAAAGCTGATAATGATAAACTTAAATTATGTGAAGCATATTGTTATATTGGATATAAATTATTATTTAACGGTAATAATGAAAAAGCAGAAGAATATTTCATAAAATGCATAAACACAAATGTAATTCATTATAGTGAATATGAATTATCTAAATTTGAAATTGAAAATCTAAAATAACTGTTTCATGATTTTCTACTGTTTATTACTAAGGGAGAAAAAGCAAATAAAAATATTGAAATTACATACGTTGGATTAATTAAATATAGTAATGAAGTCTTGCCCATTACTCTTCCTGCATACCCTATTAAAGTATCTGAAACTAAAAATAATAAAGCAGCAGAAACCAATATAAGTCTAAAATTCAATGGTCTATCTTTATAAAATAATCCAAAAAAACTTATTGCTGTCATTGATCCTAAAATATATGCATAAGGCAGATATATCAAAGATAAAATATTTTTATATGTTACACAAAAAAAGATTACAGGTACAAAACAAATCCAGAAAATAATATTTAATAAATATTTTATAAATAATTTTTTATCTATATAAATTGCTTTTAGACTGAGATTGATTATTCCTGAAAATGAGATAATAATAGAAACATGCATTAATAAATATAATACTGATCCAATAAAAAAGTTATAATAAATAACAACAGTAGAGATTAAGCCAATATTCATAGAAACTAAAATATAATTAACATATCTTTTTACATTTAAACTTTTATTAAGCAAAGGATTATTTGATCCGGAAAGGATATTTTCAATTTTTTTTAAATCAATTATTTTAAAACGAATAATATACGCAGAAATTAAAATTAAAATGCTTGGTATCCAGCTAATATATTTATTATTAAGCCTGTCATTTAAAAAAGCAATAAAAGTGTTTGCTCCGGATATTATAATTGAAGTAATCCCAAATAATAAAACAATATATATAAATTTTTGATATCCGTTTTTTTTATTCATATTTAATACTTCCACCTATTTCATTTTATCTAAAATTAAATTAAAAATCCTTCAGTAATTGCAGCAATATTTTTTTACTTTTTAATAATCCTGATCTTAATAGTATATTTCTTTCCACGGAAAGTAATATCTATTTGAACCATCTTTTTTCCTTAGATATAATTGATACCAAAAATGAGATCTATAAAACTTATTCTTTTTAATAAAGAACTTATTATTTTCATCCAGGTAAATTATTCTTATTTCTTCATTTGTGTCTTCTGCAGAATCCCTTATAAAACAATGAAGAGACCAGCCGTCAATAAAACATTTTTCATCAGGTATAATATTTATTTCATCCTCTTTTATATCAACAACAGCTTTTATGTTTTTTAACAATTCTATTTTCTCAATATTATCTTCTTCCCTGTTTTTTAGCATACTTTTTAATCTTAAAAATACTTTATCAATATCCATATCAGCATATTGAAAGTAAGCCCGCCATTTTTCTAAACCATATACTTTAAATGTTTCTTCTTTTTCTGCAATTACATTTAATAATTCGTGCAATTTATGAATACCATACTCCTCGATAAGTTCATGACAAAATAATAAACCAAAATTATAAATAAGAATATCATTGTAATATTTACGGAAAGTATCATTATTAACTAATTCTGAAATTGTTATTTCTCTTAATGCATTAGCAAGCATTGCCTGATCTATTGACTTTATAAGTTCATCTTTGTCCCGGAAATATATATATTCTATATAACCTGCCATTCCTTCATGGAAAAATTTATTGTGTGTATAATCTGAACTCAATCTACGATCAGTTAAACTTTCTAAAAAAACATGGGTAGTTTCATGCGCTAATACAGCTTTAAATTCATCTAGTTCAGAAACATGTGTAAAATTTAAATAAATATTCTGCCAATGAGCAATACCTGCATAATTTTTTGATTTTCCTTTCATATCAACATATATTTTATTTTTATGTTTATGATTAAAAAAATTAGAAATCTCTTCATACACTTCATCAGAATAAAAAAATAAAAACTTCGCTCTTTCTGTAAATATTTTTGGGTACTCAAATTGATAATATTTATAATTAATTTTGATGTTCTCATTATCAACTTTTTCCTGACTATATTTAAGATATTCATTATTAATAGTTGAAGAATCTTCACTTAAATTATCAAGGTTATCAACCATAATAAAAATGAAAACAGTACTGCTGATTATAATTGCTGCTGAAGTAATAAGGAAAAGTATAATTTTTTTTGATTTGTTTTTAAGTCTTTCATACAATTCATATAGTTTCCTGTGCGGATCTATAAATATAAAAAAAGTGCATAGGAAAACAGCAAAAAAAACTATCCCCTGATATAACAGCATTTTCCATGGAATTACAAGATTTCCTCCACGAAATTTTAATTGAATTATCAAAAAAAAATTAAATATTTTAATTCCCGGTAAATATTTTTCTAATAACGTAAAAAGCCAAAATATAATACCAAACAAGATCCATGAAAATCGTCTAAAAAATGCAAAAAAAAGGCCTATCACAACTAAAAACATTATCTCTATAAAATGAAGAAATAAAATCCCAAAAATAACATCCCAATGAAAATTGTAATAAATAGAATTTCGAAAAAACAAATGTGAAATGATTCCATAAAAAAAATCGGTAATAGGAATTATAAATATAATCAATACAGCCAGAAAAAATTTTGCTAAAAAAACTTTATTTAACGAAATCGGTAAAAATAATAGAAACTCCATTGTTTTATCATTATATTCCCTCATTATTAACCCTGATGTTAATGTCATTGCTAAAATAAAATAAATTATATTATATCCATAATATTCTTTCCCTAAATATTGATCTAAAGTTTCTTTAATTGTCCATAGATTTACTATAGAAGTAATTAAATTATAACCTATAGTTAAAACAGATAAACTCAACATTAAAAAGAAAAATGGTTTTAAATATTTGAACTCTTTTTTTATTATTTCTTTCATTAATTTATTAACCTTCTTTCCCATGGAGAAGATATGTAGCAATTTAATGATTTAACATACGTCAAGATAAAATAATTAATTAAGTCGCCGGATATATAATATTCCGGTAAATCAAAATAACTATTATCATTATAGTTAAAAGTTTTAATCTTCATAGCAGGGACAGAGCTGTATTCTTCTAACTCATTAAGCTGCTTATAAAAGCAATAAAGGATTTGACTGCCCTCGTTTTTCTCCTGAACAAGATCAACATTAATTCTAACAGATCTTGAATTTTTGGAAACATTATTAATTGTAACACTTGTTTTTATTTTTGGTATTTTTTTAATTTCATTTTTAAATTTAATTTTCAGAGTTTCAATATCTGCACTCCATTCTTTTATAAAATCTTTATACTTCTCCTTAAAAATTATTTCAAAAGCCTTTTTGCAATTACTATTTATTGATGAAAATATAACACTTATATTTGCACTATGCTTTTTCCCTAACACCTGCTGTAAAAATTTCTGTGTTTTTTCTTTAGAATAATTTCTTATCAAAAAATCAATCCCGGTCCAGCCGACAGCTCCTGATATGTCCTCTCCTTTTTTAATTTGATATATATACCATTTTTTTATAGTACAATATGTTAAAATAGAATCCATTCCATAAGCGGCTCTCATCTGTAGAAAGTCTCTATTATTTAGATTTCTGTTTGTCCAAAATTCCGCAAACCCGTCTAAAAGCCAGATATTTTCTTCCTTACTTACCTGATATTTTGTATATTCATTGAGTATTTCTTTAATTACAAATAATTCTAAATGATATAAATCCCATTTATCATGATTTAAATTTGAAAATATCAATATTCCGTCTGTTTTTTTTAATTCTGCTTTCTCGTATATCATAGGTAAAAATGATTCATTCTGTACAATAAAAACAGGTTTGAGTTTTTCAATACCCAGATACTTTCTCATACTAACAAGTTCTTCATGTAAATAATCAGCAATACTCTGATACTTATTGCTATGATCCAAATCACCTGCTACTTTTATCGTTATACCATCTCCAATTGATTGTTTAGCATTAATAATATCAAATGGAGGACGCTCTTTTTTTGCATCAAAGGTTGTAATAGAAATTATAATAAAAAGAGTAATCATCCCGATAATAATTTTTTCTTTATGTGACATTTTATTTGAAATTAATGATGCTAAAGAACCTTCACGAATCAGGGCCAGCAGCAATGAAATAATTATGAATACTGATGAAATAATAATTGTATTTATAATGTCATTTAAAGGTAATTCGAATCTTTCATAAGCAAAAGTATTATTAAGTAAAGCAAACGGGCTAAATCTGCTAAAATCAAAATTAGTAGAATTTGTTAAAAAAATATACAGCAAAAATAATAACATATAAACAGCAAAACGATACCTGCCTGTATATCCCATTAAAAAGAAAAAACTATAAATAAAAACTACAAAAAATAAAATCCTTGATCCAAGTATAAATGCAAAACTGCCGTTAATATGATTAATTAAAAAACCATATAAAATAAATAAACTAAAACTGATACCTATCATTATAAAAATAAAAATAAATCCCAAAAAACATTTTACAAGAAAGAAATCCAATCTTGAAACCGGTAATGATTCTAAAAAAAATTGAGTCCTGTTTGAATACTCTGCATATACGAGTTTATGACATATAACTACAGCAATACAGGGTGTAATAAAAATTACATAAGCAGCCAAAGTTTTTAAAAAATCTGTTTTATTTTTATCAGCAATGATCACTAAAAGCATTATGAGTAGAGCTAAAATTGATAATGAATAAAGAATAACAAATGATATAAAATGTTGTTTTAACTCTTTTTTAACAAGAGGCAATATCATAAAACTGCTTCCTTTTCAGTTAAAGAAATGAATATATCTTCTAAACTCATGTCAATTATTTTAATTTTTGTTGAAACGTATTTTTTCCAATCTGTTACATCTGATTGTATAAGCAGCTCTCCATGATTTTGTTCACTAAAACCGGATATTATATTTATTTCATCTTTATTGATCTTATTTTGATATGTTTTTTTAATATTATTTATAAAAAAATTAAAAAGATCTGATGAATTATTTTCTTCCCCTTTATAATCTTTTATAATCACTTTTTTTACACGTTTTTGTAATTCATCTATTGTACCTTCATATTTTTTTCTGCCTTTATCTATTATACAAATATGACTGGAAATTTGTTCAACCTCTCCAATAATATGAGAAGAAAAAAATGTAGTTCTTCCATACTTTTCTGCTTGATGAGCAACTAAATTTAGAAACTCTTTTCGAGCAGCAGGATCCAGTCCGGAAGTCGGTTCATCAAGTATTAGCAATTTTGGTCTATATGCCAAAGCTAAAGCAAGAGCTGCTTTTAGTTTCATTCCACCGGACAAATCTGAAATTTTACGATCAACAGGCAGGTCCATTACTTCTAATAACCGTTTATATTCATCATTATCCCAGGTAGGATAAAAACCGGACACAAAATCTCCAATAGATTTGCATGTCATCCATTGATAAAAATAATTTTCCTGTGAAACATAACCAATCATTTGTTTTTGTTTCTTTGTAATTCTTTTTGATTTTTCTCCTAAAATACTGATATTACCTGCATCCGGATTAATGATCCCCATTAGCATACGAATTGTTGTTGTTTTTCCTGCGCCATTTCTTCCTAAAAATCCATAAATATTCCCTGATCTTACTGCAATATCAAGATTGTCTACTGCTTTTAATTTCCCGAATTTTTTAGAAAGATTTGCTGTTTTTAAAATAATATCATTATCCATAATAGATCCTATTACTAACCTCGATTTAAACTAAATAAAAATTCATTTATATATTTCTCTCAATAAGTCAAGCGTCATGAGGTCCTCTGTTTATAATAACAAAAATCTTCACAGTTGTAACATTTTTTTCTATTTACATATTTATTTGTTCAATGGAAATGGATTAAAGGAATGAAAAGCAGATTAATGAGCGATAAATTTTAATTGAGTTTCTTGTTTGGTTTAAAATCTGATGTATATAAAGGAATAAATTTTAATTTAAATAAATGATGTATTTCATAACCTGTTTTATATCCATTTATTTCTTTACCATCTTTTACAATAGTCTCTAAAAAATACCAATAAATAACTTGATATCCAAAACCAAAATAAATTGTTGTTCCCCCGTCTTTAATATAAACTAAAGGAAAAGCAAATTGTGTAAATAATAAATTACGATTAATTTATTATTAGATATTTTTCTTTTTATTATCTCATTATATATTTCACCATCTAAATATAATATCATAAATAAAACTCTATTTTTTAAAAGTTTCAATCCATCCATAAATAGATTTTTTTATTATTTCTAAATCATTATCTATTAAAGCCCAATGTTTTGAATTATTTAGAACAATTAATTTGTTATGAGCATTAAATGGAATTTTACTAAAAGAAGATTTTACAATATCAATATCTGTATAATAATCATACTTTGGATGTAAAAATAAAATTGGAATTTTATTTTGCTTAAGATTATTATTTAAATATTTTATATAATTTGACAGTTCAAGTATCATCCTTACAGTTTTATTTCTTTCCCATAAAGGATCATTTAATGCAATCTTTTTTTGTTCTATATTAGATGTATAAGTATCTATAGACCTTTTCCCTTTGAAACTTAAAGTAGGACAGAAAATATTTAATAAAGAGAGTATAAATCTAATATGTATTTTTTCAGTTTCTTTTAGTCTTAGAATTACAGGCAGAAAGATTAATCCTTTTATAAAATCAAATTTAAAATTATTACAAAAATAATATGCTAATAATGAACTCATGGATTCACCAATAATAAATAACTTTTGGATATTATCTTTTTCAATATATTCTTTTACAAAAAAGTTAATTAAATCAATATATATCTTAAAAGATTTGATATGACCTCTAATGCCGCTAGATTTCCCAAAGCCAGGTAAATCAAAGGAATAAAAATTAATATTTTTATTCTTTTCTATAATATTTTTAAAATATTTAGTATGACTTCCTTTTCCATGAAGAAAAAGAATACCATCTTTTGACTTATTCTCATTTTTTAAAATATAATAAAAAATATTATACTTTTTAAAAATAAACTTATCTTCAATTTCTTTCAACATTTATCTCCTTTGAAACATTTTAAAATCAACATAAATTTTTTATTTTATTTTAAAAAAATATTCCCCCTCAACTATAGAAAAAATTATTCTTTTATTCCTGAATAAATAAAAGCGTTCTATTTCATTTTAAAATAATTTCTTTCCAACCTTTATTAAGAAACTCTTCAAATACTGAAAAGATATCTTTCTTAGAAGTAATTATTAATCTGTCAATTTTTACTAGTTTCTTTTTCATTTTGTTTATCTTTAATCTTTATTAAAAAAACAACGAGATTTAGTCCATTGCTTTTCTTCAAGGAGTCAAGACCCCCTTGTTCCCAAAAGCATCTTTTTCCTAAATAACTTTTACTTTATTATTCCACACTTTTAAATATGCGTCAAGTCTCTTCGCCTTCGACATCCTGCCTTAAGACTCTGTTATATTTGAAGATTGTTAAATAATATTAATTAAATATATTATGTTAATCATTATTTGAGTTTTACCAGCAAATCTTGAGTAACAGTAAACACCTGCCTTCAATGCGGATAGTTTTATTAAATCCAACAATTTCACTATCATTATAAACAGCCAAGTAAATTGATCCTAGACTAAAAGATTCTTCTTGAAATATGCTTGAAGATGTCTGTTATAATAATACGGTTAATTATTTTGAGATTGATGGTTAATTTCTAATTCCAAAGTCAAATTATTTTAAAAAAAACAATAAAAATATATAAATTTGCATAATCACCAACAAAAAATTATAATGATATTATAAGGATGAGGGGACAGAGCTTTAAATTGTGATATATTTATGGCAAAGAAAAAAAAATTAAAGCAAAATAAATCTACCAAAAAAGACAATTCATTAAAAAATAAAACAAAAGATGAACTAATAGAAGAGATAAATAAACTAAATAGTAAAATAAAAAAATCAGAGTTAGCAGTTGATGGTTCAAAAAATGAAGAATACTATAAAATGCTTTATGAGAGTATACCTCTCGGTTTTCAATCACTAGATGAAGATGGCCGGCTTATTGATGTCAATCAGGCCTGGCTTAATATTCTAGGCTATACTCGTGAAGAAGTAATTGGCAGGTGGTTTGGAGACTTTCTTGCTCCGGAATTTATTGATGCTTTTCAGGAAAATTTTTTTGTTTTGAAGTCTGAAGGAAAAATCCACAGTGAATTATATATGATTCATAAAAATGGCAGTCGGAGACACATAAAATTTGAAAGTAAAATTATTTATAATCCCAACGGCAGTTTTAAACAGACTTGCTGTATTCTTTTGGATGTGACTGAAAGTAAACAGATGGAAAAAATACAGCAAATTTATCATGATCTTGTTATTGAATTAAATACTTGTGTCAATTTACTACAAGGACTTAATGTTGTCTTAAAAACAGTATTACAGCTAGAAAGTATTGATTGCGGTGGGATTTACATTGCTGATCAAACTGAAAATTCATTATCCCTGGCAGTACATCATGGCTTATCAAATAAATTTATAGATTCAACTTCGTATTATACTGCTGATTCACCACAAATGCGTTTAGCCTTAAAAGGCGATGCTTTTTACGGCAGCTATGCAGATATTCGCCCAAAAAATGATGATATTCGTAAAAAAGAAGGATTACTTGCTTTTGCTATGATTCCAATTATATATCAGGGGCAACTAATTGCTGTTTTTAATCTTGCATCACATAGCCACGATAATATTCCAATTGATACACGACGTTCGTTGGAAACAATAGCAATTCAACTTGGAAGTATTCTGATGCGTCTTCAAACTGAGGATGCTCTTCGTGAGAGCGAAAAACAGTATAAAGAATTGATTGATGGAATGATCGAAACTGTCTGGATTATAAATTTTGATGGAAATCTTCTTGATGTGAATAAAACCGCTGTAGATGTTTTGGGTTATTCAAAAGAAGAGCTTCTTTCTGTCGGTATATTTGGGATTGACTATTTATCTAACAAAAAAGAAATTCGTTCTCTTGCAGAATCAATGCCGATTGATAAAGTGCAAAAATTTGAATCAATGCATAAAGCTAAAGACGGCCGAGTGTTTCCTGTTGAAATTTCTTCGAGTCTTGTTACTTATCATGGAGAAAAAGCCATATTAAGTATTGCCAGAGACATCACCGATCGCAAGAAAGCAGAAGAAGCATTGATTGAAAACGAATTAAAATACCAGATGATATTCAAGTCCATGAGTCAGGGTTTCTATTTATCACAGATACTATATGATGAAAATGGGATTCCTTGCGATTATAAATTTATTGATGCCAATTCAGCATTTGAAGAAATCATAGGTTTAAAACTAGAACAAATTATAGGTAAAACATACAATGAACTGGTTCCTCCAGATCCGAAATCCGGATGGTTGGATTGTTTTAAGAGGGTTGCGATGACCGGCATACCCGAAAACTACACTTTTCTTTCAACAATATATAACTGTTATTTTGAAGTTTATGCATTCATACCCGATGAAGGTAAATTTTGCGCACTTGTTAAAAACATTACCGAGCGTAAAAAGATTGAAAATGCTCTTCGAGAAAATACAGCTTTATTAGAGGCACAATTAAATTCATCAATAGAAGGAATCCTGGTAGTTGATTCTAATGGGAAAAAAATTCTTCAGAATAAACGAACAGTAGAGCTATGGAAAATCCCTCAGGATATAGCAGATAATCCTGATGATAGTATGCAGGTTCAGCATGTTATGCAGATGACTAAATATCCGGAGGATTTTATTGAAAAAATAAAATACCTCTATAATCATCCAGATGAAATCTCTCGTGATGAAGTTGAATTAATTAATGGTACGATCCTTGACAGGTATTCGGCACAGGTTATAGGCAATGATGGAAAGTATTATGGAAGGATTTGGGCTTTTCGTGATATTACTAATCACAAGAAGGCAGAGGAGAAACTCGAAGCAAGTAAGAAACAACTGTCTAATGCTTTGGAAATAGCCGATCTCGGTCATTGGGAATATGATGTTGAGAGTGATCTTTTTACCTTCAATGACCAATTTTACAAAATTTTTCATACAACCGTTGATGAAGTTGGCGGCTATAAAATGCATGCAGCAGAATATGCCAGCCGCTTTGTACATCCTGAAGATATGTCTCTTGTTGAGGAAGAAACACGGAAAGCATTAGAAACGACCGATCCTAATTACAGTCAACAGGTTGAACATCGAATTATCTTTCCAGACGGTACTATCGGATATATAAGTGTCCGTATTTTTATTGCCAAGGACTCTCAAGGCAAAACAGTTAAAACTTTTGGGGTAAATCAGAATATTACCGAGGGTAAGAAGGCTGAGGAAAAAATCAGAAAATTAAATGAAGAACTTGAAATTAAAGTAAAAGAAAGAACAGCAGAGCTTGAGATCATAAATAAAGAACTTGAGTCATTCAGCTACTCTATTTCTCACGATCTAAGGGCACCATTAAGGCATATCAACTCTTTTACAGCAATATTATCTGATGAAATCAAATCAAATTTAAATGATACTTCAGAAAAATATATTAAAAATATAATCAATGCTACAAGGAAAATGAACGCATTAATTGATGATCTCTTGGCTTTTTCAAAGATGACAAGAAACAATATTGATTATAAAAATGTAAATATGAACAATTTAGTCAAAGAAATAATCAATTCACTATCCGATGAAATTAGTGAAAGAAATATTAATTGGGTAATAAAAAAACTTCCCAAAATTAATTGCGATCTTTCGATGATAAGACAGGTTTTGATAAATCTTATACAAAATTCAATTAAATTTACAAGTAAAGTTAAAAAAGCGATTATAGAGATCGGATATTCAGAGAATGAAAATGAAAACATTTTTTATATTAAAGATAATGGGGTTGGTTTTGATGAAAAATATAAGAACAAATTATTCGGAGTTTTTCAGAGACTACATAGTGAAAAAGAGTTTCTTGGTACAGGAATAGGACTAGCATTAGTAAAAAAAATTATTGTCCGCCATGGCGGCTCGGTCTGGGCAGAGAGCAAGATTAACAAAGGGGCAACTTTTTATTTTATCCTTCCGAAATGATATTGAACAAGGCAAAGTAAGTAAGGAACCTAATAATGTAAGTGGAAAATATAATTTAATATTTTTATCTAAAATATAAATTAAATTATAAATTTTTATAAATTTAGTAAACTAAAATTATGATTTAAATTAAAAAAATATAATTAAAATTCACAAAGTCTAAAATTACGAAATAAAAATACTTGAAAGAATTATATTAAATTTATAGGAGACTTATATTTCTAAATCAAAAAAAAAGATAACAGTTGGATTAATTATCAACCATTTACACGATCGTTATCAGAGTATGATATATCCAGG
>CAZYID010000040.1:0-19957 GCA_964646595.1 uncultured Spirochaetales bacterium
GTTTAACTGCTGATAAAGGTTCTTTAAAATCATAATACATTTTATAAACACTTTTATCCTGATCTTTTAATCCTTTAACCAGTAAAATTCCATTTTCCATAATATATTTTTTAATAATTTTCCTTTTTTCTATATCATGAGCAACTCTTTCTGCAACTATATCTTTTGCCCCGTTTATTGCTTCTTCAACATTATTTACTTCTTTTTCTTCACTTATAAATCTTTTTGCTTCATTTTCTATTACTTCATCGTTCTCTTTTTCAATAATATCAGCCAGCTCTTCAAGTCCTTTTTCTATTGCAATCATTCCCCTTGTTTTTTTCTTTTTCTTATATGGCGCATATAAGTCTTCTAGTTCTGACAATGTATTTGCTTTCATTATATTATCTAATAATGATTCTGTTAATTTTCCCTGTGCATGTATTAGTCGTATAATATCGATTCTTCTGTTCTCTAAATTTTCTAAAGAGATCATTCTATGAAAAATATTTCTAACTGCAACCTCATCCAGAGAACCTGTTGCTTCTTTTCTATAACGAGAAATAAAGGGAACAGTATTATCTTCTTTTAATAATTTCACTGTGGCATTAACTTTATTAAACGGGATTTCATATTCTTGACATATTTTTTCTATAATTTCTCTAATAGAAACTTCAAGATTGTTTATATAATTATCATTTATTTCCATACTTATTGTTTATAAATAATTATTTTATAAAAGTCAAAATAATTAAAAAAGAAATTATTTACATTAAGATCTTGTTTAATAAACTAAAATATTGGAACATAATTGTTGTTAAAATACAATGAGATACAAATTTGTGCAATTTAGGCTTTTAAATAATTTTTAAATTTATCTAAAAAAAATAAGATTTAAGAATATAACCAAGATTTTTAACAATATAAGTTATTTTTCAATATATTCTCAATAAAACAACTTATTATCTTTTTTTTTAGCAATAACATAAATTTTTAAATAACACTAATGAAAAATGGCATATTAATTGCTTTTTTTACCTTTTAAAACAAATTCTTATTTAACAATAATCGTGGAGGTTTTTATGAAATTAATTTTAGCTGTAATTCGTCCTGAAAGACTTGCAGACGTAAAAAAAGAATTAAATGATGCCAGTGTTAATTTAATGACTGTAGTAAACGCAATAGGATCAGGAAGACAAAAAGGTTATCCTGAAACATATAGAGGGATAAAACATGAAATTAAACTTTTAAAAAAAATAGAAGTACAGGTAGCCGTAAATGATGATTATGTAGAGCCAACAATTAAAGCTATTTCAAGAGCGGCTAAAACAGGCGGTATTGGAGACGGAAAAATATTCATTATTCCGATTGAAGAATGCATAAGGATTAGAACATCAGAAAGAGGGTCAAGAGCTATAGGCTAAATTAAAAAATAAATTAGAAGGAGAAAAAATGGAAGAAATTTTTGAAGAAATTTATACTGTAGCACCAGGAAATACTCATATCAGTATTACAGAAATTCAAAAAATAATTAAAGAAGAAAAAATTGAATTTTTAGATTTTAAATTTACTGATTTATTTGGTCGTGTTCATCATTATACACAAACTGCAGATAAAGCAAGCGAAGAATTATTTAAAGTAGGTACAGGTTTTGACGGCTCTTCAATAAGAGGCTTTCAAGCTATAAATCAAAGTGATATGCTTATGAGACCCGATCCTTCAACTGCTTTTATTGATCCTTTTTTTGATCATAGAACATTAAGTTTTATCTGTGATATCGTTGATCCAATTAAAAGAGAAAGATATCCCAAAGATCCGAGATATGTGGCTCATAAAACATTAGACTATTTAAATTCAACCGGGATAGCAGACAAAGCATATTTTGGACCTGAACCGGAATTTTTTATATTTGATAATGTTAGTTTTGAACAGTCACATAACAAAGCTCATTATGAAATTGATTCTTCAGAAGCATCATGGAACAGCGGGGATAAAGAAAATAATCTTGGGTACAAGATTGGATTTAAGCAGGGATATTTTCCAACTGCACCCCATGATCAGCTCCATAATCTGCGATCAAAAATGGTAGAGATTTTACGAACCTGTGGTGTAAAAGCTAATTTGCATCATCATGAAGTTGCAACAGCCGGTCAGACAGAAATTGGACTACCATTTGCAGAGCTTGTAAATCAAGCAGATGTATTATTAAAACATAAATACATTATAAAAAACGTTGCTAGAAAATTTGGCAAGAGCGTAACATTCATGCCAAAACCAATATTTATGGACAATGGCTCAGGAATGCATGTACACATAAGTTTATGGAAAGATGATAAAAATGTTTTTTTTGAACCGGGTAAATATGCAGACATTAGTGACATAGCACGTTGCTTTATTGGAGGAATATTCAAGCATATTGCAGCTGTACTCGCATTTTCTGCGCCAACAACTAATTCTTACAGAAGATTGGTGCCCGGGTATGAAGCTCCTATAAATCTTGTTTTTTCTGCAAGAAACAGATCTGCTTCAGTTAGAATCCCAATGTACAGCGCAAGTGAAGATGCAAAACGAATCGAATTCAGATGTCCGGATTCTACATGTAATCCGTATCTGGCTTTTTCTGCAATAATAATGGCTGGAATGGATGGGATTTTAAACAAAATCGAACCACCGGATCCAATTGATGAAGATATATATGAACTTACGGAAGTAGAAAAAAAGAAAATCAAATCAACTCCAGGAAGTTTAAAAGAGTCAATTGACGGACTTGAAAAAGATTATGAATTTCTATTAAAAGGAAATGTCTTCACTAAAGATTTGATTGATAGTTATATAAAATATAAAAGAAAAAATGAAATAGATCAGGTTAATCTACGACCGCATACCTGGGAATTTTCATTATATTATGATTTATGATTAGGGGGTTAATATGAAAGCTAAAATTATAGCTTTAATTATCTTATTAATTTTATTTTGTACTGGAATTATCTTTGCACAAGATGGTTTAGAAAAAACCAATGACGTTGTTAGTGATACTACTATGCTTCTTGAGAAAATAGATAATTTAACTTCATTCTTAGAAAACAGTACAGTTATAGCAGATACAATATGGGTTCTAATCGCAGGTATGCTGGTTTTTTTTATGAACCTGGGATTTGGTATGGTAGAAACCGGTCTGCAGCAGGCAAAAAATTCTGTAAATATCAGTGCAAAAAATTTTGTTGTATTTTCTATTGCATCCCTGGCATTTTGGTTTATTGGATGGGGGCTTATGTATGGAGATGGAAATGGATTTTTAGGATATAAAGGACTGCTGATGCTTACGGGCTTAGATAATAGTCCATTAACAGGAGAGACATATTCCGGAGTGTATTCCGCGCTTAGTTGGGCTACTGTTCCGTTATATGCTAAATTCTTTTTTCAATTAGTTTTTGCAGCAACTGCAGCAACAATTGTATCTGGTTCAGTTGGTGGAAGAATTAAATTTTTATCATTCATTATTTTTTCATTTATATTAGTTGGAATAATGTATCCAATAACCGGTCACTGGATATGGGGTGGAGGCTGGCTTGCTGAAAGAGGTTTTTTTGACTTTGCCGGTTCTACAGTAGTGCATTCTGTCGGAGGCTGGGCAGCATTAGCTGGAGCTATGGTCCTCGGACCAAGAATAGGTAAATATAATCCGGATGGAACAGTAAATCCAATACCAGGACACAGCATGACTCTTGCAACTCTTGGTGTATTTGTTTTATGGTTTGGTTGGTTTGGATTTAATCCTGGATCAACAATGGCTGCAATTCCTAAAGAGATCGGTCGAATTTGTGTGACAACAAATTTAGCAGCTGCTGCCGGTGCAGTAGCCGCTACAATAACAGCATGGCTTGCTCTAGGGAAACCTGATCTCTCAATGATATTAAATGGCAGTCTTGCAGGACTGGTTGCAATAACTGCACCATGCGCATATGTTACACCAGGAGCATCAATTATAATTGGAGCAATTGGCGGAATTCTCGTCGTAATATTTGTTGTTGCATTTGATAAATGGAAAATAGATGATCCTGTAGGAGCTACAAGTGTTCACCTTATTAATGGTATTTGGGGTACGCTTGCTGTCGGGTTTTTTGCAAGTCCTCTTTATGCCGGTTCAGATGGATTACCACCTGTTGGTCTGTTTTATGGCGGAGGGATAATTTCTCTAGCAAATCAACTGATCGGTGTTGCTGCTGTAGGTGTTTTTACTTTCCTTATAAGCTGGGTAATATGGGTAATACTAAAAGCTACAATTGGTGTCCGTGTTTCACGTGAAGAAGAATTACGAGGATTGGATATTGCTGAACATGGCATGGAAGGGTATCCGGACTTCGAATCTTTTACAATAAAATAACTTTCTTCCATACTTCCAAAATATTTTTCAGGCTGTCTAAATTTTTTTTAGGCAGCCTCTCTTTTTATTATAATATAGGAAAATTTATGAATCATCTATTACTATTTAATTACTGAAATACCTGTACCATCAAGTTGAAAAAAATCACTATTAATACATTCCCTGCAATAAACATTATCATGATCTTGAATCTCTTTTTCTTTCATTATACTTTCTCCACACCTTAAACAAATTACATTTTCTCTTATTGGGGCATATTCCGGTATATTAATATTTATTTTTTTAAAATTAAAAATATCATTAATATTCCATTCTAATAATTTAAAAGAAACTTCTTGAGCTTTCTTTTTAAATTCTTTAACAACGTTTTTATCTCTATTTTTTTCTACCACTACTTTATTAAAACATTCTTGAAAATCAGGATACAGTTCTATCATTTTTTTCCGATATGATGATTTTACAGACAGCCTTAACCCAGTACCGTCTCTTTTAACAAGAGAAAATGCTGTTTTACCATAATCTTTAAAAATTAATGAATTATTCCCAACTGTACAACCTGTGATATATTGGATGCTGTCAGCAAAACAGCTGTTTATTTCAATAATAGCAAGGATATCTTCTAACCCATCAGAAAATAGATTAATTTTATTTATTGCATAAACACTACAAATAACTCCCATTGATAATCCAGGGCAATAATGGCCATGAAGTGTTCCGGAAAGAATTAATAATTCTTCTAATTTATTGTTTTTGACAAGTGGGATAATATCATTCCTTGGATTATTTTTTAAATAATTCAATCTGTTTTTTTCTTCATCAATGTTATCGTGTTTAGAAGTATAAGGTTTAAGATCAATTACTGGAGTTCCATCAATAGCATCCAGCCCTTTAACAAATAATTTATTATCCTCGCGTTTTAACAACCTTACTTTTGATACTCCAATATTTGAAGGTCTTCTGGGACTTCTTGAAGCAAAAACACCTTTTTCTTCACCAAAATACGTTGTTGTGATCAAATCATAATTTTTTGATTTATGAAAATAAAACAATACTTCAATATATTCGGATTCTTCTATTCTATATAAACCTTCTTTAAATTCTTCTTTTATCTCAATAGTGCTTTCATTCTCTTTCATTTTAAATGGATCTGCCTGTTCTTTAAAATGACTTTTAATTATTCCAATTTCTTTTAAATTAATCATAATTCTCTCCTAAAAACATTATTAGACAGGAACAATATGATGATAATCTTCATATTCATGAATATTAACTTTTACTTCATAAACTTTTTCTATTATTTCAGGCGTTACTTCATCGGGTGTAACTGCTGCATAGATTTGCCCGTTTTTTAAAAACATCATTCTATCAGAATATCTTAATGCAATATTAATATCATGCGCTGTCATTATTGTTGAAATATTATGAGAATGAATAATGTCACGAATCAATTTTAAAATTTCCTGCTGGTTTTTGAGATCAAGACTGCTTGTCGGTTCATCCATTAATATTACTTTTGGTTCCTGAACCAATGCTCTTGCAATAGAAACTTTTTGCAGCTCACCCCCGCTAATTTCATCAATATAACTTAAAGAAATATTTTCTAAATTTAATTTTTTAATAATTGAATAAACTATTTTTAAATCTTTTTCACTTACTTTCCATTGAATATAAGGTTTGCGTCCCATTAAAATTGCATCAAATACTGTTAATCTGCATGTATCAAGTTTTTGCGCAACATAACTAATATTCTGAGCAATTTTATTCTGTGAAAAATCTAAAATGTTTTTCTCATCAAGTAAAATAACACCACTTTGAGGTTTTAATATTCTGTTAATACATCTTAAAAGAGTTGTTTTACCAACCCCATTTGGCCCAAGGATACTTATGAGTTCATTTTTATTAACACTAAACTCTATATTGTTTAAAACCTGTTTGCTTTTATAATAAAAAGAAATCCCTTCTATTTTTAATTTCATCATTTATATCCTTTTATTAAAAGAAATATAAATACCGGTGCCCCAAGAAAAGAAGTTAAAATTGCTACCGGAAGAACATGAGGAAGCAGGATAATCCGTGCAGCTGTATCTGCTGCTAAAAGTAATATTCCTCCTAATATACATGTAAAAGGAACAAGAAATCTATGATCTTCTCCAATAATTTTTCTTGCCATATGAGGGCAAACAAGACCAATAAAACCAATAACTCCTAAAAATGAAACTATAACAGAAGTTACAAGTGTTGCAATTATCATTGTAATTAATCTAATTAATTCTACATTAACTCCAAGACTTTTTGCAGTTTCATCCCCTGACTGCATGGTATTATAATTCCATATATTATAAAAAAAATAAAATAAGGAAATAATTATTATAACCAATATTATTAATAATTCTTTCCAAGTAGCTCTGGCAACATCTCCAAAAGTCCAGAAAACCATTGCAGCTAATTGCACATCATCCGCAAAATACTGCAAAAACATTGTACCTGCTAAAAAAAGAGTTCCTAATGCAATACCTGTTAAAACCATTACTTCAGGTGATGTTTTTTTTATTTTTGAAGTTATTAAAATAACACCTGATGTAAGCATACAAAAACCAAAAGCAACCAAAGTAGTAATATAATGATTAACAATACTAATAGCATTATTACCGGTACTTTGTATCACTCCGGTACCTAACACCATTACAGAAAATGCTGCTCCAAAAGCAGCTGCATGTTGAAAACCAAGAGTAAGAGGGGAACCAAGAGGATTATTTAATATTGTCTGCATGGCTAATCCCGAAACAGCTAGCCCAATACCGGCAATAACTGCTGTAAAAGCCTGAGGCAAACGAATATTCCATATAATAAGATTTGTCTTATTTGTAGGAGCATTTAAAAATAATGTTTTAATGACATCCATTAAAGGAATTCTAACTGCGCCTATAGATATTGAAAATATAAATACAATAATAAAAAGCAAAAAACTAAAAATAATAATTAATGTTTTCCTAAAAGTATACTTTTTATAATCTTCCGGCAGCTCATCTAAATTAATATGCATGAATTTTTTTTATCCTTTTTTAAAATTTATTTTAACGATATTTTTTTAAATGCCAAATTACTAAAACTTTCATTCATTTGTTTATATACCGGTTTCTTTACCAAAAAAGTATAAATTTCATCTGCTTTTTTTTCCGATTCTATATCTTTAAAATTATCAGGGTATAATAATTTTCCTATGAAATACGCATTTGCAACAACAGAACCAAAATTACTTGTGTACCAGTTATATGGTAAAAGTCCATAAATATTGCCGTTTTTAACAGCATTTAACTGTTGATATACCGGATCATTTTTAATTTCATAAATAGCATTTGCTTTTGCATCCAATTGTAATGTTGATAAATCAATAAATATAATTTCAGGATCCCATTCAAGTAATTTTTCTTTAGCAATATCAGCATGAGTTAATTCTTTTGGGCTTTTTGACTTATCATAAGCTTTATTATCAGCATTAACCATTTTAAAAGAAGGATAAGCAGGTTCAGTAGACTGTAACCCATGAGGACCTCGATATGCAATTCCTCCGACATAACATGATTTTTTATTATTATCTGAAATATTTTTTGTTCGTTCTTCAAGATCATAAATACATTCTTTTAAATATTTAATTACTTCTTCAGCTCTTTTTTCTTTATCTAGAACTTTACCCATTATTCTTAAAGCATTATAAAAATCATCTTTATTTAATCCCAGATCTCCGTATTCTAATACAACAACCGGAATTCCTGTTTTATTCTGGAGTTCTACCGGATCATGACCTGACTCTGAATAAGTTTTAAAAATTACATCAGGAAATGGATCTAATCCTAAGATAAGTTCAGGATTATCAAATCCTCTAAACTCACCAAATAATGGCTTTTTTTTAAACTGAGGATTTGCAAATGCATAAGGCCTTGCATCTATTATTCTGTTTTTTATTTCTGCATCATCAACTGCTGCAACTTTATCCTGTGCGTTTAAATAAGTTAGAAGTCTTAAACACCCGGAACCTGAACAAATAACATGTTGAATCTTTTGAGGAATTTCAACTTCCCTTCCGAGTGCATCTATAATTATTATTTTATTATTTTGTTTTATATAATCACTTTTTTTGCATTGAAATAAAAAAAATGAAAAAACAATTAATATTGAAAATAAAATTTTACCCTTAAATTCCATAAATACTCCTAAAAGACAGCGTGTTACTATTATGTAAATCGTGCTACTAATACTTTTATAAATATTTTCACTTATTATGTCAATGTTTTTAATAATAAATTTAAAAAAAATTCATATTTCCTTCAAACATGACATAATGATGTCATATTAATTTTGTTATAAATGTAATATAATAATAAAACAAGGAGACTTTTATGGATAAGACAATTGCTGTATGCGGGCTAAACTGTTCGGAATGTGAAGCTTATATTGCTACAAAAAATAATGACATGCAAAAAAAAGGAGAAATTGCAGAAAAATGGAGTAAGATTTACAATACTTCTTTATTACCTGAAAACATTAATTGTGATGGATGCAGGTTTGACGGACAGCATATAGGTTATTGTAGTATGTGTGAAGTTAGAAAATGCGGTTTTTCCAAAAACATTGAAAATTGTGGTTTATGCAATGAATATCCGGATTGTGATACTTTAAATGCATTCCTAAAAATGGCCCCGGAAGAAGGTGCTCAAAAAATAAAAAATAATCTCGAAAAAATAAAATCAGGATTATAATTTATACTAATTTTTTTCTAATTCATTAATAAAATCATTTAAATAGTCCCAATAGTTAGTATGCGTTGGGACTTCCTCTAAAGCCTTTATTATACCTATATCAAAATTATTCTTTTCTGATTCATACCATTTATAATCATCTATATATTTTGTAAATTTATTATTTATAAAATCTATAAAAACAGTATCTTTATCTTTTGAAATATTTTTATTATTGCATAGTTCCTTATATAATTTTGTAAAAAGTTCAAGCCACAATATTTTTATTCTTGCTAAAAATAGATGTTTTTCAAATCCGCCTATTTCAAACCATTTTATAACAACCCATTTCTTAAACAAATCATTCCTGATATAAAGTTCATTATCATAATAATTTGATTTAAATGTATTTTGATTTATTTGAATAAAATTATCCATTAACAATTTATTTATTTCAATAATTTTTTTTACCTGTTTGTCTGGACTTTCTTGATCAGAAGCAACTCCAATATCAATAATTTCTGAAGTTTTTTTAATAGGACCTTCTTTAAAATTTAATACTTTATCAATCTCAATATCTTCATTAAAAACTGCTTTTTCTATTACCATTGCTTTTGGAACATCTGTTCTCATATTAAGACTCGTATAAATAATTTTACGATATTCATCAATAACAGGTCCAATAGCTAAAAGGGACCCGGATAAAGTAATAGCAATACAGGCATTTTTATTTTCTTTATTATACCTTTTAACAATTTTAAAATTACCATGTTCTATTATTTTACTAAAAAAAGCTCTTTTTATCAGCCAGGCTTCAATAATTTTTTTCAATGAATTCTCATTATCAGGAAGCGTTGAATCTTTTAATATTCCTTTTAAATGAGCTAAACCTTTTTTTGATATGTTTTTTAACAAATCATCATGATCATAAAAACTTTTCATATTATTCTCCAAAAATATTCTACCGTCAAAAGAACAGACGAGATACTTATCTTGTCAAAATTAACATTATTTCATTTGTTATTATAGCATTTTACAGAATATCATCAGTAGGATAGGCGTCTCGCCTGTCCTATTGGTATTTATTTTACTAAATATAGCATTTTATAAAATATATAAATATCCATTTATTTTAAAAAAAGTAAAAATTCAGTAATTTAAAATAATAAAATATTTTATTGTTGGTAATACCTATCGCTTTTTTGTATAATTTAAATAAAATTATGAAAAATAAAATAAAAGAAGATGTGCTTTTTTCCTCAGTTTTTCATCACTCTCCAATCGGCCTTATAATACTTAACAGTGATACAACTTTAGAAAAAGCTAATGATTATATTTTTAAATATTTTCATCTTTCTCCTGTAGAAACAAAAGGAAAGCGTTTTGGTAATATTTTTAAATGTTCCAGTATAGCCGGTACTAAATTGCTATGCGGTCAATCTGAAAAATGCGCAAATTGTGATTTAAGAAATGGAGTTGGCATTGTATTAGAAAAAGAAAAACCTTTAGAAAATGTTGTAATTCAACATCAATTTGTGATTGATGGAATAACAGAAACCAAATGGTTTAAAATTAGTGCTTCAGCAGTAAATATAAAAGGAATGAAATACGCGATTGTAAGCTTTTCTGATATAACAAGACAAAAACAGTATGAAGAATTATTAAAATTTAAATTATCATTAGACATACAAACAGGAACATTAAATAAATATACTTTAATTGATATTTTACAAAACTTATTATCCGAAAATAATGATTATAAAAAAGTTACTATTAGTATGACTGATTTTGATGATTTCAAACATTTTAATGATACTTATGGACACATAACCGGCGATAAAATCCTGGAAGCTTTTTCTACTATTTCATTTAAGAATATCAGAAAATCTGATATTTTAGGCAGATATGGAGGAGAAGAATTTATTTTTATTTTTTATGAAACAACCTTAAAAAAATCAGTAAATATTCTTCAGCGAATACAAAAAGATTTTAAAGAATACTGTATCAGAGAAACCGGTGAACCTCTTTCCTTTAGCTCAGGAATTATCGAAATTGACAGTAAAAAATTAAAAAAAATGAAAAGAGATCAAATTATTAATTATATTGACAAATATCTTTACAAGGCAAAAAAACGTGGTAAAGGTAGAGTTGTTTCTGACCGCTTTGAACTTGTTTTTTAATAGAGTTCTATTTAACTAAATTTTAAAATTATAATTTAATAGTCAAGCCAAGTATCAATTCATTTTTTGCAAAATTATAACCAATTTCCGGTGTATATTTATCCAGAAAAGAAACATTATCAACCTTTTGCTTCTTTTTTAATTTATATTCTTTCACTGCTCCTATTATTGTTAATGGAATTCCGACGGCCAAACATGCAATCCCGCCAAGTCCTAATCCCAGTGCTATATAATTGATATAATAATCATAGCTAAAAACAAAAAAATCAATACTTCTTACATAGTAGCTTCCGGGTGCATTTATTGGATCAATCTGATTCCAAATCATAAAAACAGTACTTGCAATATCTAATGCACCGCCAGTAGAAATTAAAACAATACCGGCTATTTTCATTGCTCTTGCTCTTCTTAGTTCTTTAGGCTGCTCTTCTGTTGACATTAGCTTAAAATTAAATTTTCCGTTATTTGAAAAAATAACATTTGCGCAAATCAATAAAATTACTAATGCTAAAAATATTTTTTTCATTTTTTATTCTCCAAGTTTTTTATTGTTGAATAATACAAATTATATAATAAAATCATATCAAAAACATTATAATAAATAAACAAAAAATTTATCTATTTTTATTATACTTTTTTATATTCTTTATATTTTCTTTTTATATCTTTCTTTATAATCCTTAAATCTATATCATCCTGATTTATTATATTATTAACAATTTCATCAAAAAAAATTCTTCGAATTATTTCATCATCAATTTCCTTTAATGCTTTTTCTCTGTACTTTTTTAACAATTCTATAACTTTATTATAATACAACGGAATAATCTCTCCAATTTTATCTCTTAATTTTCCAGAAAACAAGGGACTTGCTCCGTCTGAAGAAACTGCTATTTGAAGGTCACCTCTTCTTAATATCGCTGGAAAACTGCAATTACATAATCCGGAAATATTATTTACTAATATATTTTTTTTATCAAGCTCTTCTGCAATTTTATTATTTAATTCTTTATTATCAGTAGCAGCAACAACTAAAAAAAAATTTTCTGTATCATTTACCTCATATTTTTTATTTTTGAACGAAATCTTTTTTTTATTTATTAATCTTTCAATTTCCTTGTTTTTAATTTCATCAGCAATTACTTTTACATTAGCATTGTATTCTAAAAGTTTTTTTATCTTTCGAAAAGCACTATTTCCTGCACCGATTATCAGGCATTTTTTATTATTTAAATTAACATTTAATGGAATTAACATATATTCCTAAACACCTCTTCTATTTTCTGAATAGTCATTGTCAGATCTTTATCAGAATGCATTATTGAAACAAAATTAGCTTCAAACTGAGAAGGTGGAATCATGATGCCTTTTTCAAGCATTGCCTTAAAATATTTACTAAATAAAACTGTATCGCATTTTACAGCATCATTCATATTTAAAATTTTTTTATCTGAAAAAAACAATGTAAACAATGATCCAATATACTGAATGTTTGCTTTAATTTTATATTTATCAATCAGTATTTTTATATTCTTTACTAAATAATTTGTTTTTTCTTCAAGTTCTTTATAAATATTTTTATTGTTTTTTAAATATTCAATAGTAGTTAATCCTGCTATTACAGATACCGGATTACCTGATAAAGTTCCGGCATGATATACTCCGCCTTCAGGTGCTACATGATTCATAATATCTTTTTTACCTCCAAATGCGCCAACTGGAAATCCTCCTCCGATTATTTTACCTAAAATTGTTAAATCAGGTTTTATCCTAAAATACCCCTGTGCTCCATTTATCCCTAATCTAAATCCGGTAATAACTTCATCAAAAATTAATAATGCATTATTCTTTTTTGTAATCTCCGCTAAATTTTTTAAAAAATCTTTTTCCGGTATTACTACTCCCATATTTGCGGCAACAGGTTCAACAATAACTGCTGCAATTTTATTTTTATTCTCTTTAAAAATTTTCTTTACATCTTCAATATTATTATATTCAACAGTAATTGTATCTCCAATTACTCCTGAAGTTATTCCATTAGAATCAATCTTGCCATAAGTTAATGCCCCGGACCCTGCTTTAACAAGCATCGAATCCGAATGCCCGTGATAGCATCCTTCAAATTTAATTATCTTATTCTTTTTTGTATAAGCTCTTGAAAGCCGAACTGCTGCCATTGCGGCTTCTGTTCCAGAAGTTGTAAGCCTTACTTTTTCTATTGAAGGAATACATGCAATTATAAGTTCTGCAAGCTCTACTTCTTTTTTTGTCGGAAGTCCAAACGAGCTTCCATTTTTAATACTCTTTTTTACTGCATTTAATACTTTTTTATGATTATGCCCTAAGATCAACGGCCCCCATGAACAGATGTAATCCAAAAAAACATTTCCATCTTCATCATATACTTTAGAACCTTTCCCTTTTTTTATAAAAATTGGTGTATGTTTAACTGAACCAAAAGCTCTTGCCGGACTATTAACACCGCCTGGTATAAATTTTATTGCATCCTTAAATAATTCTTTAGAATTTTTATACACATTTCTCTCCATTATTATATTGATCCTTCTTTCATCCATTTTGCTATATCTTTTGCATGATAGCTTATTATAATACTTGCGCCTGCTCTTTTTATAGCATAAATATTTTCTAGAATAATAGATTTTTCATTTACCCAATTATTTAAACTTGCAGCTTTTACCATAGCATATTCCCCGCTTACATTATACGCAGCTACAGGCACATTTATATTATCAGAAATATTTTTAATAATATCAAGATACGCTAATGCCGGTTTAACCATTACTATATCTGCTCCCTCTTTTATATCCTGAATAGCCTCGCTTAACGATTCTTTCTTTCTCCTAAAATCCATCTGATAATCTTTTCTGTCACCAAACTGCGGTGATGACTCTGCTGCATCTCTAAATGGTCCGTAATATGCTGAAGCATATTTGACGCTATAAGCCATAATAGGTAAATCATTAAATCCATTTTTTTCCAGAGTATTTCTGATATACCCAACTCTTCCATCCATCATATCTGATGGAGCAATTATATCTGCCCCGGACTCAGCATGTGATAATGCAATCTTGCCAAGAAACTCTAATGTTTTATCATTATCTACTTTATTCTTTTCAATAATCCCGCAGTGCCCATGTGAAGTATATTCACACATGCATATATCTGTTATAACTGTAATTTTGTTATTATTATTTTTTATTGCTTTTATAGATTCTTGAATAATCCCCTTTGGATTATAAGCCTGGCTTCCTAATGGATCTTTATCTTTTGGAATGCCAAATAATAATATATTTTTTATGCCAAGATTATTTATTTCTTCCAATACTTTTTCAATATTATCAAGAGAAAATCTATATTGATCAGGCATAGAAGGTATTTCTTCATAAATATTTTGTCCTTCTAAAATAAATATCGGATAAACAAAATTATCAAGAGAAAAATTAACATCTTTAACTAAATTTCTAATGCCTTGTGTATTTCTTAATCTTCTATGTCTTATTATCATTTTTTTCTCCTTGTCATTCTCAAGCCTAATAGTAGGACAGTCTTTTCGACTGTCCATTAACTTCTATCATTTTTCGACAGGCGAGACGCCTATTGGACCTATTCAAGAGTAATAATCTACAATAGCATCAATCAGACCATCCATACAGTACTTTTTTGCTTCAATATTAACCTTATAACCACATGATCTAATTGTCTCTGAAGTTATTGGACCTATTGATGCTATCTTTATATTTTTATCTAACTTTTTAATATTTTTAAAAAATGACCTAACAGTTGAGCTGCTGCAAAAAGTAATTAAATCAATTTTATCTGATAATGATTCAATCTCTTTTTTTCTAATTTTTTTTTCAACTGTTTTATATAACTCTAGTTTATCAAAACAAATATTATATTTTTCTTTAAGTAATGACGTATTCACAGGAGAAAGATTTGATGTAATTATAAGTATTTTTGTCGAATCCTTATATATATTAATTGATTCTTCAATCAACTTTTCAACTGTATATTCTGCAGGAATAATATCAGGAATAATATTAAATTTTTCTATTGCTTTTTTAGTCCCTGCTCCAACAACACCGATTTTACAGCTGCATAAAACTCTAGTATCCATTTTCATTGTATTCAACTTATTAAAAAAAAATCTTACTCCATTTGCACTGTTAAATAATATTATTGAATAATCTTTTAATTTACTAATAAAATTTTTATTTATTTTTTTATTACTTTCATCATCTATTTTAATAAACGGTATCTCTATTACATCTGCGCCATGTAAAACAAATTTTGATGAAAGGTCATCCGAATTTAAACTTGCCCTTGTTACTAAAATCTTTTTTCCATATAGAGTTTTTTCGTTAAACCAATTTAATTTCTTATTTAAACTCACAACATCACCAACAATTATTATAGAAGGAGGATTTACTTTATTATTTGTTAAATCATTTTTAATGTTACCTAAAGTTGAAATTAAAACTTTTTGTCTAGGTGTTGTTCCATTTTCAATAACTGCAACAGGAGTTTTCGATTCCTTGCCATTTTTTAACAATCCCTCAGTAATTCCAAAAATATTTTTTACCCCCATTAAAAATACTAATGTACCGTCTAATAAAGCAATTTTTTTAAAATTAATATTTACTAAACCATCTTTTGAATGTCCTGTAAAAACATGAAGCTCAGAGCTGTAATCTCGATGTGTGACCGGTATCCCTGCATATGCCGGAACAGATATTGCCGAAGTAATTCCCGGTACTATTTCAAAATCAATATTATTTTTTTTAAGTATTTCCGCTTCTTCTCCGCCTCTGCCAAATAAAAAAGGATCTCCTCCTTTTAATCTGACAATATTTTTATATTTTCGAGAATATTTAACTAGTTTTTTATTAATATCGTTTTGAAGTTTTCCTTTATCTATATTGCCTTTCCCGACATCAATAACAACAGCATTTATTTTTGCATAATCAAGAATACTTTTATTTATAAGTCTATCATACAAAATTAAATCAGCATTTTCTATCCGTTCTTTTGCTTTTATTGTTAATAATCCAATATCACCCGGCCCTGCACCAATAAGACTTACTTTGGCTTTACTCATTAATTTTTTCCTTTATTTTTTCAGCTAAAATCTTTGCACATTTTTCAGGTGACAATTTATCTCCTTCAATTTTATCCATAAAGACCTTATTATTATAAAAATATATACCCTGCAATAATAATAATTCATCTTTTATAAACCCATTAACACCTATAGGATCTTTACATCCGCCTTCAAGTATTTTAATAAATTTTCTTTCTGCACTTATAATTAAAGATGTTTCATTGTCATTAATTTCTTGAAGCATTTTTTTTATACTTTGATCATTCTCCCTGCACTGAACGCATAATGCCCCCTGTCCATAGGATGGGATTATTCTATCTATATCAAAATATTCTGTTATCATATTATCAAGTCCGGTTCGTTTTAATCCGGCTGCTGCAAGAATTACTGCATCATATTCTTTTTTTATTTTTTTTATTCTTGTCTCAATGTTTCCTCTAATCTCCTTTACTTTTACATCATCTCTTAACAGCTCTACTTGTTTCTTTCTTCTTAAACTGCTTGTGCCGATTACTGCATTTTTTGGCAAATCCATAAATTGAATATTATTCCTAGATATTAAAACATCTCTACAGTCCTCTCTTTTTGGAATTGCTCCAACGCACAATCCTTCAGGCATTTCAACAGGCATATCTTTCATACTGTGTACTGCAATATCAATTTTACTTTCCAGTAGTTCAGCTTCTATCTCTTTAACAAACATATTTTTTAAAGACTCATCTAATAATGATGCTTTTTTGTTTAAATCACCGCTTGTCTTTATATCTCTTAAGACATATGAATATTCCGGGAAGATTTTTTTTAATTTATTTATTATAATATTTGTTTGAGTTAAAGCTAAGATGCTTCCTCTTGTGCCAATAATGATTTTTTTTCTTTTATCCATATTTTATTCTTTCTTTTTTTAAACCAATCTAATAATTTTTCTTGCTGCTGATCAATTAAATATTTATATTCTTCAGATATTTTTTTTCTTTTATCCATATTCAAAGAACTAACAGACATAATATCTTCCAAATTGAAAATTGTAACCTCCTGAATTTGCGCTAAGTCCTCTTCAATGTCTCTTGGTACAGCAAGATCTATAAAAATCCTCTGTTTTTTATCAGATAGAATATTTCCTGCCTTTTCTTTTGTTATTACATAATGCGGAGCACTTGTTGCAGAAATTATAATATCTGCTTTTTTAATTGCTTTATATTTATCGCTAAAATCAATACTATCAACACTAAAATCATTTATGAACTTTGTCATTTTATGGCGAGTCCTGTTTGTTAAAATTATTTCGGCTGAACTTTCTTTTTTTATTGTGCATAAAATAATTCGTATTATATCTCCTGTGCCAATTAATAAAATTGTTTTTTTATCTAACTCAGGAAAAACTTTTTTTATATATTTAAAAACTATATATTCCAATGAAACACCGGTATTGCTGATTTTACTTAAATGTCTGAACTTTTTACCGACAGATACAGCATGGTTAAAAATAGTATTTAATTCAGAGCAGGTTTTTTTATTATGCCGAAATTGAAAAAAAAATTTTTTTAATTGAGATAAAATTTCATTTTCCCCTACAATTATCGAATCAAGTCCGCAAGCAAGATTAAATAAATGCCTTACTGCATCAAGACCATTATAAAGATAATATCCTTTTTCATTTATTTCTTTTTTTATTTTAGCTGCATTTAATTCATAAGTATAAAAATATATTTCAAATCTCAAACAAGTGTTTAATACAATATATCCATTTATCAAATTTTTACTAAAATAATCTTCAATGAATTTTTCCGGTGTTTTTTTTAGAATTTTTTCTCTTTTTTTTATATCATGGTTTTTATAATTATATCCAAAAATATAAAAGTTATTTAAATCATTTATCATTTTCACCTAATTTATATTTAACTAATTTTTTTTATCATTGCATCTAAATTATTAAAAAAAACCTGATTTGGCAAGTATAATAAATTCAATTAAAGCATAAAAAATACTTTAAAGTTATTTTATTTTCTCATTTGATTTTTTTAAATTAAAGATGTATTATTCAACTATGGTTGAATATGAAGACATGACCCCTGACGAAAGGGATAGATTAATTTATTTACTCTTAAGTGAAAATGATTTAAAAGCAATTGTTTTAATATTAAAAAAAAAGTATGGCCCGGATATAACAACAGAACAGGTTATGAGATTTGCATTTAAAGTTGCAAGAAATAAAATAATTCCTCCGCATCTTAAGAAAAAAATTAAAGAAAGAATTAAAAAAGAAAAAAATGCTAATAAGAAATTACAACAATAAAGATAAAGAAGAAGTAATTAAACTATGGAATAAAGTTTTCCCAAAAACATCTCCTCATCATGATCCGCTTACTTCCATTAATAAAAAATTAGCTGTTAATGACAATCTTTTTTTTGTTGCAGAATCAAATAATAAAAAAATAATCGGAACAATTATGGCCGGATATGACGGACACAGAGGATGGATTTATTCATTAGCTGTAAATCCAGATTACAGAAAAAAAGGCATTGGATCATTATTGATAAAACATGCAGAAAATGAATTGATAAAATTAAATTGTCCAAAAATAAATTTACAGGTATTACCATCTAATAAAGATGTTGTAAATTTTTATAAAAAAAATGGCTATAATCTTGAAGAAAGAATACACATGGGTAAAAAATTATATTAATTGAAATAAAATAATTTAAATTTTTTGCTTAATTATTTTTTTAAAATCCACATTTAAACCTTAAATCCTGCCTCATTTGACTTTTCAATCAGTTATGTTAATATAAGCAAAATTTCTTAAAGGACAAACATGAAAATCAGACACAAAATACAATTTCCTCCAATTATTACAAAAAATCTTGCTCAAAATGAATCATTTTTTTATTTAACTGAAAATGGCAAAAAAATAAAATTACGCTTTCATGACTACAATAAGATATATTTAAGACCTGGATTATATGAACAATTATTTTATGAACGTTTAAAATGCACTTCTCCCAAAAAAGTAACTGAAGCATTATATTATTCTCTTAAACAATCTAATGATAATATTTCAGAATTAAGAGTATTAGATTTAGGTGCCGGAAATGGAATAATGGGTGAAGAATTAAAAAAACATGGAGTTTCAAGACTGATTGGAGTTGATATAATTAATGAAGCAAAACTTGCTTCAGAAAGAGACCGCTCAGGGGTTTATGATTCATATTATATAGCTGACTTTACAAAATTAAATAAAGAGATACGTGAAGAATTGGGCTCCTGGTCATTTAATTGTTTAACTTCTGTTGCTGCTTTAGGATTTGAAGATATTCCGCCAAAAGCATTTTTTGAAAGTATAAATTTACTATGCCCTGAAAGCTGGATAGCTTTTAATATAAAAGAAACATTTTTAGATAATTCCGATAAAAGCGGATTTTCACGAATGATAAGAGAATTAATATTTTCAGAATATTTAGATCTCCATCATCTGGAAAGATATAATCATAGGTATTCGATAGAAGGTAAACCTTTATATTATTTTGCTGTTGTATGTAAAAAAAATTATAATAT
>CAZYID010000041.1:0-1919 GCA_964646595.1 uncultured Spirochaetales bacterium
TTTCAGCAATTATTGATTTGTCCCAGGGTTGAATAACAATCATTCTTGCTTCAGGAACTGATATTGAACCAACTTGAGCAATAGGTGTTGGGGTGCCGTAATAATTAACCATAATACCATCTAATGCAGAAGCAGAAGCTCTGCCTGTTCTTATTTTTTTTAATTGATCAACAAAAGATGAAATTGACTTTTGCGCCTTTGTTTCAAAATTTAATTTATTTTCTTCAATCATTCCATACTCCTTTACTTGATAAATTATTTTAATTACTTATCTGGATTAATGCAACAAAAAATTATTTTTATTTTATTACAGTAGTACCTATTTTATCTCCAAAGCAAGCTTTTTCTAATGAGTCTTGTTTATCAAAAATATTAAACACTCTTAATTTTATATTGTTTTCTTTCATTAAAATAATTGAAGAAAGATCCATAATACCTAATTTTTTTTCTAAAATTTCATCATAAGTTATTGAATCATATAATTTTGCGTCTGGATATTTCTTTGGATCTTTATTATATATTCCGTCAACTTTTGTTGCTTTTATTACCCATTCTGCCCCGATCTGTAATGCACGTAAAGCAGATGTTGTATCTGTAGAAAAATAAGGATTACCAATTCCGCCACAAAAAACAGCAATACCTTTTTTCTCAAATATTTCTTCTACTTTCTCTTTATTAAAAAGCTCTGCAACACCATCAATTTTTATTCCGGATTGCAGCAAAGTTGGAATACCATTTGCCTGCATTCTTTCACATAAAGTTAATGCATTTACTACTGTTGCCATCATGCCTATCTGGTCACCCAAAAGTCTATTATACCCTTTTATCGAATTAGAAGCCCCTCTAAAAATATTACCGCCTCCAATTACAAATCCTAATTGAATTCCTTTTTTATTGATCGAAATAATTTTTTTTGATAAATTATCTGCTGCTTCCAGAGATATTCCAGACTCTCTGTCGGTTTTTAATATTTCACCGGATAATTTTATTAAAACTCTATTTTTTTTCAATATTATATCCCAATCATATATCTTGTAAAATCAATTATCTTAAGTTCACTATTTAATTCAGTTATAGTATTTTCAATATACTTTTTAACAGAAATTTTATCATCTTTTACATATTTTTGATCTAATAAACATACTTCTGAGAAATACTTTGCAATTTTTCCTTCTACTATTTTTTCAATAATTTCTTTTGGTTTATTAGAAGCTTCCATTTGTTTAGCCATCAAATCTTTTTGTTCTTTAATTTCACTTTCCGGAACATCTCCGGATGAAATATAGAATGGCGAATTAGCAGTAATATGTAAACAAATATTATTAGCAAACTCTTTAAATTTTTCATTTTCTTTTAATTTTTGGTCACTTAATTCAAAAATTGTTACAACTCCGATCTTGTTATTTCCATGTATATATATTGAAGGATACTGGTTGTCTTTAACTTCTATAAATTTTATTTTCTTTAGTTCTATATTTTCTTTAATTTTTGATATTGCATCCTGTATTATATTATTATAAAAATCAACTTCTTCATTCCCAGTTTCAAGTATTTTATCAACTATTTGATTTCTTGCTTCAACAAACATTTCATTTTTTGCAACAAAATCAGTTTCACAACCAATCAATGCAATTGCAACTTTATTATTGTCATTTTTAATGAATACTCCGCCTTCTTTAGTTTCTCTGTCGCCTCTTTTTTTTGCATCTGCAAGACCTTTTTCTTTAAGTAGTTTTATTGCTTCTTCAATGTTTCCATTAGCTTGTTCTAATGATTTTTTACAATCCAACATCCCGGCACTTGTTAAATCTCTTATTTTTTTAACATCATCCATTGATACTTTCATTTTTTATCTCCTTTGGTTTTTTCTTCTTTTTTCGTATCTTTTGATTTTGCTTCTGATTTTTTATCAGAAGCTG
>CAZYID010000041.1:2019-19819 GCA_964646595.1 uncultured Spirochaetales bacterium
TTTTTCTTTTTTTGCTTCAGTTTTTTTATCAGAAGCAGGTTTTTCTTTTTTTGTTTCTGCTTTTTTATCAGAAGCAGGTTTTTCTTTTTTATTTTCTTCTTTTTTATTATCTTCAGCAGCTTTTAATTCAATTTCTTCATTTTTTTCTATTTCCTTATCTTTATCTATTACTCCTTTAGTATCTATTTCTTTTTTTTCTATTTCAGCTATTTTTTCCTCTTCACTCTCATCAAATATGTTTGCACTTACTTCATTATTTGCATCAACGCACGCATTAGAAATTATTGAACAAAATAAATCAATAGCTCTTATTGCATCATCATTTCCTGGTATTGGAAAATCAACTTCATCTGGATTACAATTAGTATCAACAACAGCAACAATTGGAATATTTAATTTTCTTGCTTCAGAAACAGCAATTGCTTCTTTTTTTGAATCAACAATAAATATGATTCCAGGAAGTGAATCCATATTTTTAATACCGCCCAGGTTCTTTTCTAACTTTTCTTTTTCTTTAACAAGACTCAATTTTTCTTTTTTTACTAAAGAATCAAAAGTACCATCAACTTCCATTTTTTCAATTTTCTTTAATTTAATTATAGATTGCTTAATTGTAGAAAAATTAGTTAACATTCCACCAAGCCATCTATTATCTACATAATATTGATTGCATCTTTCAGCTTCTCGCTTAACAGCACTTCTTGCCTGTTTTTTAGTACCTACAAATAAAACATACTTGTTATCAATTACTGATTTTCTAACAGCTTCATAAGCTTTTTTTACTTCTACTAATGTCTTTTGTAAATCAATAATATGAATTCCATTTCTTTCAGCAAAGATAAAACGTGACATTCTCGGGTCCCATCTTCTTGTCTGATGCCCAAAATGAACTCCTGATTCTAAAAGACTTTTCATTGTTACAACAGCCAAATTATCCTCCTTAATATTTCAAACAAAAAATTACATAAAAATTTATATCAATAGTTATACAAGTTTATCAAATAAAAGTTATTATTTAGTAAACTTATAATAATTAAGATATTGAATAATAATAAAATAAAAGATTTTAATAAAAAAATGTTACCATAATAATTTAAAATTAATATCTTTTAACATTTTATACAAAATATTAACTGGTAACCCAACAATATTTGAATAAGAGCCTTTTATTTTTTTAACAACAAGGTTAAAAATGCTCTCCTGTATTGCGTAGCCGCCAGCATACCCTTCCCAGAGATTATTGTCAAGATAATATTCTAAAAATTTTTCATCTATTTTTATAAATTTCACATAAGACACTGCACTTTTTGTTAATATTATTGACTTTTGAACATTGATAATCGAAATTCCGGAAATAACTTTATGAGTTTTATTAGACAACATTAAAATAAAATCTTTTGCTTGTTTACGATCTTTGGGCTTACCCAGTGTTTTATTTTTTACAACAACTAAAGTATCAACTCCTAATACATACATATTATTATATTCTGGTTTTTCTGAAATAGACAAAGCTTTATTAAATGCAAGTAATTTTGCTAATTTGACAGGATTTTTATTATTAATTGAATCTTCATCAAAAATGTGTTTCACAGATTTGAAATCAATTTTACTTTCTTTGAGTAATTGAAATCTTCTTGGAGAACTTGATGCTAAAATTAATTTATCAGGCATTTTTTAAATATAATAAAATTGACATCTATCTTAATAACTTCCTAAATAATTAAAAAATTCACAGAGTTTTTTCATTTTAGTTATTAATTTATTTACTCTTTTTGGATCTGAACCATTTTCATATTCTACAATAAAAACATAGACCCATTTTCTTAATTTAGAAGGTCTGGATTCTATTTTTGTCATATTTACTTTATGCTTCTTAAAATACTTTAAAGCATGATAAAGGCTTCCCGGTTTATTTGGAACAGAAAAAATAATCATTGATCTTTTTTTAATTTTATCCTGAGGTTCTTTTGAAATAATAAAAAACCTGGTTTCATTATGTTTAAAATCATTAATATTTTCTTCTAAAACATTAAGCCCATATTCTTTTGCACATAAAAGTGGGCCAATTGAAGCCGAGTTTGGTTCTTCTAAAGCGAGTACTGCTGCTTTTGCATTTGAAGTAGTTTCGATATATTCTACTTTTGGAAAATTATCAAAAATATATTTTGAACATTGATAAAATGAATTTGGGTGACTGAAAATCTTTTTAATTTTTTCTCTCTTATACTTTGATAAAAGTGTTTGTCTTATTTCAATTGTTACTTGATCATAAATCTTTAAATCAGTTGTTACAAATAAATCCATTGTATCAGTAATAGTGCCGGCAATTGAATTCTCAACAGGTACTACTCCAAAATCTGCTTCACCATTAATGACTTTTCTAAAAACATCATCAATTCTTATTACTGGTATAAAATTGTTATTTTCATGAAAATATTTAAGTGATGCTTCTTCTGTAAATGTAGCTTTTGGACCTAAATATGCAATTTTTCTATTTTCCATAAATATTCTTCTTAAATATTAAAATTAACTCTTTATAATTATATATTTTTTAGTAAAAAAAATTATGACAGACGAGACGCCTGTCATACATGTAATTTAAATTTAAAAAATGAAAGCATATATTACAATAATACTTATTTAATGTAAATATTAGATTATTTATTAAATCAACTTTTTTAAGTTTACTCAGTTTCTTTTAAAATATAATGCAATGCAAGTTCATATGATCTTGTTCCAAATCCTGAAATTTGACCTATACAGGCAGGTGCAGTTAAAGACTTCTGTCTGATTTCTTCTCTTTTATATAAATTAGAAATGTGAACTTCAATTACATTTGTATTGACTGATGATATTGCATCTCGTAAAGCAAGTGAAGTATGAGTATATGCACCAGGATTAAATATTATATATTTAATCCCTTTTTCTTCTGATAATTGAATAAAATTTATTAATTCGCCCTCATTATTTGATTGAAAGGCAATAATTTCATGTTTTTTTTCAGCAATTTCCACCAATTTATTATAAACATCATCTAAAGTAAATTTTCCGTATATATCTGTTTCTCTTGTACCTAACATATTTAAGTTTGGACCGTTTAATAATCCTATTTTCAAATTATTTTCTCCTAAAAATATTTTAATTATTAAAAATATATAAAATACAGTGTCTTATGTCAAGAAAAAGGAATAAAATTAGAGATTTCATCACATCTGCTTTCAATAAAATAATATTATTTTTTTTTATAGAAGTTGAAGAAAAAAAGAACAGCTAAAATAAATATAGAAAAAATAAATTTAATTTTTACAAATCTATTTTATCCAATTACTGGCCGCAGCATTTTTTATATTTTTTACCACTACCGCATGGACATGGATCATTTCTACCTACTTTATCACTTTTAACTATTGTTGCAGAGGCTGTTTGAACAGGAGCAGTATTAGTAGTGTTTTCTCTATTTACATTTGCAGTATCAGATCTTTGAATATTCCTGCCTCCAAAATTATTGATGCCGCTATGTTGATAATTAAAATTGTCATAATCATGTGAAACAGAAACTGTTTCAATTTTAACTTTAAATATTTGCTTAACAACATTGATTCTAATATTTTGAATCAAATTTTCAAACATACTGGAACCTTCGATTTTATATTCAATTAATGGATTTTTCTGGGAAAATGCTCTTAAACTTACAGATTCTCTTAATTGATCCATATTTTCTAAATGATCCTGCCAATATTTATCAATTAAATAAAGATATACTTCACGTAATAATCCATTTAGCCCTTCTATAACTTCATTTCTTTTTTGCAATTCAACAATTATTATTTTTTGTAATTTTTCATTTAATAATTTAGGATTATTTAAATTATCTTTTATATAATCAGAAACATCTAAAAAAAATGTTTCTTTCATAGCTTTTATTAATTCAACACAAGCTGCCTCATTTGAAATTTTTAAATTATCAGTAAAATCACCAAATAACTCTTCTAAAAGTTCTTTTGAAGTTTGTATAACCCTGTTTATTATATTATTGTCCTCTAATATTTCTTCTCTTCTTTTATAAATCACAGTTCTCTGTTTGTTTAAAACATCATCATATTCAAGTAAATGTTTTCTAATTTCAAAATTCCTTGATTCAACTTTCTTTTGAGCTTTTTCTATTGCGCCTGTTATCCATGGATGCTCAATAATTTCACCTTCTTTTACACCTAAGCCGGAAAGCATTTTTTGAATTCTTTCTCCCCCAAAAAGCCTCATTAGATCATCTTCCAGAGACACATAAAATCTGCTGGCTCCATTATCTCCCTGCCTTCCAGATCGCCCTCTCAGCTGGTTATCAACTCTTCGTGATTCATGCCTTTCAGTACCCATTACAAATAAACCGCCTAATTCCTTTACATTTTTATGCTCTTCTTCCCAATCATAAGCGGATTCTAAAATCTTAATTGCATCTTTTTTTATTTCAGCGCTTAATTTTATTAATACTTTTTCAGCTTCCTTTAATAACATTTTATCCATATAATCTTTCATCTCTAATATTGTATTTTTATCGTCTTCAGATATATTTTCCTGCTGTAAAATCTCTTCAAATTCATTATCATACTCTCTGTCGCCGCCTAATTTAATATCAGTTCCTCTACCAGCCATATTTGTAGCAATTGTAACGCCGCCTACTCTTCCTGCTTCAGATATAATATCTGCTTCTCTAAAATGATTTTTTGCATTTAAAACATTATGCCTGATATTCATTTTCCTCAATTGATTACTGAAAAATTCTGACTTTTCAACACTAATTGTGCCTATTAAAATAGGTTGTCCCTTTTTATGAATTTCCTGTATATCCTCTACTATTGCTGTTGCTTTTTCTTTAAAGGATAAATAAACTCTATCAGAACAATCATCTCTAACGAGCGGTAAATTTGTTGGAATAACAACAACATCTAAATTATAAATATTTTTAAATTCTGAAGCTTCAGTATCGGCAGTTCCTGTCATTCCGGACAGCTTGTTATACATCCTAAAAAAATTCTGAAAAGTAATTGTTGCAAAAGTTTTCGACCTTCTCTGAACTGTTATATTTTCTTTTGCTTCTATAGCCTGGTGTAAACCGTCAGAATATCTTCTTCCTGATAAAACTCTACCTGTATGCTCATCAACTATCATTACTTCATTATTTTTTACTAAATAATCCACATCATTATGAAATAAATACTGTGCTTTTAAAGCCTGAGATAAATAATGAATATATTCAAAATTTTCCTGATCAAAAAGTGAGCCCTGGATATAATTTCTGCTTATTAATAATTCTTCTGCTTTTGTCATTCCGTCATCAGTGAAAGATATTGACTTTGACTTTTCATCAATTTTAAAATCACCAACAGGTTTCTGGGGATTAAACGGATCTGCTTCATCCGGATAAGTACCGTCCGGATTTTTTTCAACTTCTTTAAAGAATGGAACCAATTTCTTAGTAGCTATTATTCGTTTTGTATCATTTTCTGCTGTCCCGGATATAATTAAAGGAGTCCTTGCCTCATCAATTAAAATCGAGTCAATTTCATCAACTATACAAAAATTAAAATCTCTCTGAACCTTATACTCTAAATCATGAACCATGTTATCTCTTAAATAATCAAAACCAAATTCATTATTAGTACCATATGTAATATCTGAATTGTATGCATTTCTCTTCTCATTGTTATCCATATCAGACAAAATAACACCAACAGATAATCCAAGCATATTATATATTACTCCCATCCATTCAGAGTCTCTTTTTGCTAAATAATCATTAACAGTAACTACATGTACACCTTTTCCTGATAATGCATTTAAATAAACAGCTGGAGTTGCTGCCAGTGTTTTTCCTTCTCCGGTCTTCATTTCAGCTATTTTTCCGTCATGTAGTGTAATAGCACCAACCATTTGAACATCAAAATGTCTTTGTCCTAAAGTTCTCCATGATGCTTCTCTTACTACAGCAAATGCTTCCGGAAGTATATCATCCAGAGTTTCATTATTAGATAATCTATCTCTGAAATAATCAGTTTTTGATCTTAATTGTTCATCTGTTAATTTTTTTATTTCAGGCTCATATTGATTAATTTTATCAACAAGATCTTGTATTTTTTTTAAATATCTCTCATTTTGAGAGCCAAAAAACTTTTCTAAAATTGCCATATATTTATTCTCCCGAATAATAATAATAATAATAATTAGTTAAATATTATAAGATCTTTATTTTATACTACTTAAATTATTTTGCCAAACATCTAAAACTTTTTTTTACATATGATTTAATAATAATTTTTTATTTAAATTTGATAAAAACATTTTTTAATTAATATTACAATGTCTGTCTTTTTAAATTTTCCAGCTTTTTATAATATTCATTTAGTATTTTCTTAAATTCAATCGGTACTTTTTCTTTAATAAAATTAATACCTAATTCATAAATATCTCTTCTTCCCTCAACTTTATCATATCTATTAATTTTACCAAATAATGCAATTATTTTATTAGATTCTGATATGTTTAAATATAATGAAATTTGTTTGTCAACTAAAAATTTTGGGATACAATGTAATAGAATACCGGCTCCGGAAGTTGAAAGATTCCTCAAAATACAGCTTCGTTTAATCATGTCTATTTCAGCGATAATATTAGTTGAACTAAAACCAATATCTTTTACTATTCTATCATTTAATGTTATTCTACAGTTTCCCCTTTTTTCAAAATTTTTATTTGCTTCAATTAAAGAACCAAGTATTTCTATCAGATCATCAGATGGTTTCTTTGTAAAATTCAAATTTACTAAATAAGAATCTTTATATTTATCACTTAAATTCCTATATCCTTCTACATTAGCCGGAACAAAAAATAAAACCGGATTTTTACTTCCTGGTTTAAAAAAAGCAAATCTTAAATTTACAAAATTATTAACACCTTTTAATGCATCAAAAGCATCATTATCCAGATTCATTATTATTCTTGCAAATTTCATTGAACACGAATAAAGTATACAGGGCCACTGTTCGTTTTTTACTTTTAAAAAAACTTTTTTTGGCTGTAAACCTGTAACACTTATTACAGATTTATTAAAAAACAATTCATGGTCTGCATAATCATTATAAATTTTATTAATTAAATAAGTAACATAAGCCATTTCATTTCTCTAAATGAATTATAAACAAATTTTTAAAAATAGATAATAATATTTTTAATTTTTTTTATAATTATAAAATAACACATTAATTGACTTTTTGCATAATTTTTTATAAAATCATATCTCATTTATATAATTTTTAAATAAAGAGATTAAGTAAAGAGATAATATGAATAAAATGGTAGCACTCTTCCTGAAAACAATACAATATTATGAAGCAAAAACAATTTTAAATTCATTTAAAAATAATAAAATAATAATTCTTTTCTTGAATATTTTTGTTATATTTATAATATTAAATATAATTTTAACAGCACCTTTATTTTATTTATTTGATGCAGTAATTACTCTTACAATATCAATAATATTTTCATTTATTATATTAATACTTTTTTTCATATTTTATCAAGTAAGATTAAGATCAATTGAAAAACTTGATTATACAATAATTAATAATTCGATTCATAAAACTGATTTTTTTAATTATTTAAAAAATGATGTTTATTTTAATTTAAAATTTTCAATATTAATTTCTTTAATTATTTTTTTATTTCAGATTTTATTTTATGCAATTTTATTATTTACTCCAATTAAATTATCAATTTCACAATTTATTATAATCCTGTCAATTTACTTTATTATATATATTTTAACTTTTTCAATATCATTATTAATTTTTTACTTTAAAAATAGAAATAAAAAATCAATGTTTGTTCAGATTAAAACAAGCAATAAATATTTTAAAATTTTAATATCAATTATATTATCAATATTATTTTTTTTAGTATTTTTTTTAATATTATCATTTATTATTAAAAATCTATTTCTGATAATATTAATCTCTATCATTCCAACAATTATAATTAATCTTATTATTTCTAAAAACAGTATTTATACAAAATCTTTTTGGATTTTATTGTTCAATAATATTAAATTAAAAATAATGAAATTTAAATCTCCTTTTAATAAAAATTTATTTTTTAAAACAATTAAATCAATTGAAGTAATCCATCCTTTTATTTCCGGATTAATTTTTTTTATTATTTTTATTTTTATAAATAATTTAATTAAGACTCAAAATTTAAAAATACTCATTTTTCAATCTGTTTTATTTGGTTGTTTTTTTACTTATAAATTAATTATTAAAATAAATAATAAAGCAATCACATCTGATATAAAAAAACCTTTTACATTAACAGTATTTATATACTCAATTGTTTTAATAATTAGTTTTATATCTTTAATAAAAATTAATTTATCTTTTAAACAAAATAGTTATGTTTTATTTTCATTTTCAGAATTTATTTTACCATATATTAATTCTTTTAATTTATTCTGTTTAAATATAAATAAATTTTTAAACTCTTTAAATATTCTACTAATATTTATAATTCCAATATTATTTTTTATAACATATTATATTAATAAAAAAGCCAATATGTTATTTCATTATATAAGCAATATTATTGATCTTAACTTAAGAAAAAAACTTACTAAAAAAAATCCTATGATCATTTTTGGAGATTCAATCTCTTTATATCCTTTTCTATTTTCTTTAATAAGCACTCTTTTCATATTATTGTTTTTATATATTGGAATATTACCAATATCAAAATTATTTTTTTATATATTTGATACTTTTAAAATATCTGAAGTTTTTAAATTTGATTTTTTAACACAAAACAATATTACATCCTTTTTAAATATAATATTTAACTCATTTTTCATTTTTATCATGCTCAAATTTATAATATATTTTTTAACTTCAATTCTTAGCCATTTAATTCTTTTTAGTGATGAAATAATATATTATGAAAATAAAATTTATAAAAATACAATTTTAAGAATCCCTTTAACTAGAATTAACTACATTCTAATAAAACAAAATATTTTAGAAAAAATATTTGATTATGGAACATTATATATTGAAACAATAGATAAAAGCGGTGTTATAAAAATAAAAGGAATCCCTTCTATTAAAGAAAAAAATATTTTAATAATGGATAAAATAAAGGGTGATTTATAAAAAATTAAATAAATTAGAATTAATTATTGTTATAATTGTTTCAATAACAATTTTTATTTTCTATCTTTTTTTCAATTTTAATTATTTATCAAATTGGATTGATGAAAAAGGTGATGCAAGAACTTACGATTATTATGTTCGTTTAGGAATCCCGCAATATTTATATAATCCTCATCATATTGCATTTGATTGGCTGGGAAAAAAACTTTATAACATTTTAGAAAACAACGGGTATACCGGCTCAACAATGACGATACTTCAACTTAGAAATCTTTTAATCAGCTCAATAGGGCTTGCTTTATTCTTTTTTTTATTTTACAAAATTTCAAAAAAATTTATTCTTTCATTATTAATTGTATTATTAATTGCCTTTTCTTGCGCATATTGGATTTACTCTCAAATTAATGATACCCCTATAATACATTCTGTGCTTATTGCAATATTATTTTTTGCAAGTATATATTTCCCTCAAGCAAAAAATAAATTATTATATTCAATTTTTCTGGGGACATTACATGCCATATGTATTTTTTTTCATCAATCTAATATGTTATTTATATTTGTTGTTATATTTATAATTTTGTTTTCTAAAAAATTTAATATTAAAATTACTAATAATGAAGATTTATCTTATTCTCAAATAAAATTTGCAAAAAAAAATAATTTGAATTCCAATGATCAAAATTTTTTTAACACTTATAATATAAAATATTTTTTCATTTATCTATGTACTTTTTTTATTATTATTCTTGCTGCTTATTATTATGTTGGTATTGTATTAATAGGTTTAACTTTTAATCCTGATGAAGCAATGTCATTCAATAAATTTGAAAAGTCTACATACTTTTTTAACTGGCTTGTTTTATACACAAAAATTGATTATTGGGGAAAAGGTTATGAAACAAATACATTTTTAAATGCAATAAATGGAATTTCTACATATTTTTATCAACCTCAATCATTTGGTGATCAAGAATTGGCTTTTAATTTAAAAAATTTCTTTTCTGCAAATTCAATTCTTCCAAATTTATTAGTTACTTTTATCATATTTATATTTAGTACAGCTTTAATATTTATTATTAATATGTACAAAAAGTACAAATATGCCTTTATAGCGAATGTTATTTTTTTAACAATATATATTATTTTTGCCTGCTGGTGGGAACCGGATTATCGTGAATTTTGGGTGGCCCCAATGTTTTCTTTCTGGTTTTTAGCTTTTTTTGTTTTAAATTTAGTTATTGATGCATTAAATAGATTTACTCCTATTCCAAAATTAATCTTATATTTATATATTTCTTTAATTACATTTTTATTATTTTACTTTAATTTTACCGGATTTTTATATCCAAATGCTTCAAAAAAATATCAACAATTTGATATTATTAAATCATCTAATGAATATAATAACCCAATTACTGAAATTAAATTACAAGATAATAATTTTTCAAATTATTAAATTTTTTGTAAATTTTGTATTGACTTTTAACTTTTTTTTAGTTAAAAATTGTGAAATATTTAAAATGTACTAAAATAAATAATATTAAAAAAGTTTCATAAAAATAAGTTAATATTTGTATAGAATAAATAGAAAACGAATAAAGGTTTATATATGCAGCAGCAGCTTAGTTTAATGGAACTAAAAAAATACTTTCAGTCTCAAAAAGATATATGTTTTAACAGTGAATTATATAGTGATAAATGTCTACACGGCAGTAAAATCATTATGTTATTTGCAGAGGTATTTTCCTTCATTGTAAAAATATATGGATTAAACAACACCTCAAATCTAATCACTCAATACAGCAATACAACCGGTTTTAAAAAATGGTTCTGGAATATCAAACACATTTTAGGTGAACACATTTTATCAGACCCTAATTTTTATGATATCGGCAAATGGATAGGAAAAGGATTTTTTATAAAAATTTGTATAAGTTTAATTCTTTATAACGGACTTCTTCTTGAAGAAAACATATTAAATCAAATGATAGAAAAACAGAAAAAATTATTAAAAGAATTATCTAAAGAAAAGTACTTTGCTAATGGGAAAACATCAATTGTTCATGAAAATAATTACTGTTTTTTACTAAATGAAAAAATCAACCTTTGCTATAACAACGAACACTTCTTTATTGAAAATATCATAATTTAAAATTGTTATTTTAAATGATTTTTTCAAATCAAAAAATTTAGAATATAATCTATTTCTTTATTATTATATATTTACTTTTTTATACTATATCTTAATTTTAACAACAATTTTAAGAACATCTGATTTTTCATTGTACTTGCATGTAGGCATATGACCATCTTCCGGAAATAAAACAGCAAACATTCCATCAGCTAATTTAACTTCATTATAATCTTTTGGAGTTTCAAAAAAAAGGACATCTTCTTTATACGGGACATTCTCTTTTAAGTTGTTTATATTTGAATAACCAATTATTTCTTTTCCTTTTAATACAGCTTGAATGTCAATATAATTTCTATGAGCCTCAAATTTCGCTTCGCTGCTGTTTTTTGTTTTATATCTTTGAACCAAATAAAAAAGATTGTCACCTTCAATTTCATATTTTCCATCTTTTTTATTAATCAAGCCCGGATCTTCCAATATTTCTAATCCTTTAACAATTCTCTCGCCTAATTTTGAATATATACTTTTATTCTTAATCTCATCAACTATCATCTTTAAAACACCTTTATTTTTAAAAAATATAAACTTTTATTAATCTCCTACAATTGTTATCATTAATCTTCTATTCCTGGGTTTATTATCTGAGTCAATTAATATTATTTGCTGCCATGTACCTAAATCAACTCTATTATTATTTACAGGACATGTAATTTGAGGTCCAATTAATGATGCTTTAAGATGTCCATCACCGTTTCCATCATGCCAAGTTCTATCATGAAAATAATTGTCTCCACGGGGTAATAATTTATTTAAAAAATCAGGAAAATCTTTTAATAAACCCGGTTCGGCTTCTATTGTTGTAATAGATGCTGTTGATCCTATATTAAATATATTTACAATCCCGCATTTGATTTTACTTTCATTAACAATTTTTTGAACTGTTGTTGTAATATCATAAATAGAATCAAAAGCGCCTGATTTAATATTAATTTCTTTTTGAAATGTCATATGTGTTTATTTGTTTTGAAAAATTAATACATTTTTATATTAATATTTGTTTATTCTAAATTATTTCGCCGTTATCACTTGATTTAATTGCAATATTAATCTCCATTGTCCCAAACCTTGATCCTAAATTAACAGATATGGTTTTAAGCTTTAAGAAATTAATTGAATAATCTCTACCAATGATAACAGATGGAGGTGTTATAAACAATATTTTATCTTCACCGGATAAATCAATTGTTGCACGCCCGGTAATAATATTTGCAATTTCAGCAATTGAAGACTCAATAAAATCAGAATCAACAGTTGTCTTTTCATTGGGTTTAACTGCTTGAGCGATTCTTTGTGCTGTATGTTCTTTCAAACTATATACAACCTGTCCTTCAATAAATCCAGTTATACCAATAATAATTGATATATCATTACTCGGAGTAGTGTCTTCTTTTATTGTCAGATCGGTTTTTTCGAACTTTATATTTGCTAATTGTTCTATAACGCTTACTGCATTTGAAATAAACGGATTTACCCAATTTGCCTTCATAATATCTCCTACAAATTTTGTGCAATAATATTCATTAAGTATATAATATTATTTAAACACATTAGATTATTCTTGTCAATAAAATATAAAATTGATAAAAAATTAATTAAAAGTTTATAATTTTTTATCTTCTTTTATTATTTCTAATAATTTTTTTGTCTGTAAATCATCCGGATTAAACTCTAAAATTATTTCACAGTACTTTAAAGCTTCTTCTTTATTACCTTCTTTAAAAGAGCATAATGCTAAATTATTTATAATAGATAAATCTTCAGGATTATTTTTAAGAGCTTTTGAAAAATAAAGTTTACTTTTATAAAAAACATTTGTATTCATATAACATAATCCTAATTCATTAAAAACATCCGGAGAATCAGGATTAAACTTTATTGCTTTCTCAAAACATTCAATAGCTTCTTTATATTTCTCAAGTTTTCTAAAAGCCCAGCCTTTAATAAAAAAACCATTCCAGGACTTAGGATATTTTTCAATAAACTTATCAATATATGAAAAAGCTTCATTTTCTTTATCAGACTGAATCAACCACACTGCATTCTGATAATTTTCATCTGTGACACCTTCTTTACAAACTTCATTTAAAAACTTTATAACTTCTTTTTTTCTTATTTCATCATCAGTAATTTTAATAAATTCATTAAAATATTCCATTGCTTTTTCAAAATTTTCTCTGGAAAAATAAAATCTTCCAAGATAATAATAAGCTCTTTCTGTTTTATTCTCATAATCTTCAACTTTTTTAAAAAATTGAAATGACTGTTCTTCGAGTTTTTCTGCTTCAGGATCTATACCTTTAGAAAAATTATACTGGGAATATTCGTCATAACAAATTGCTATATTTAAATTATGATCTATAGAATCCGGTTTTAAGGAAAATAACACTTTATAAATATTTAATGCATCATCAAAATGATGATTTCTTTCAGCTTCATATGCAACTGAAGTTAAACGTGCTTCAATTTCCGGCTGAACAGCAAAAATAAATTCTCTATAATAATCTAAATTTTCATTATCAGGATCATCAGTTAAAACTTTTATAATACCTGTTACAATATTATCACCGGTTAAATCATCAATAGTAAATTGTTTGTTGCCTTTAACATAAACAGGTAAAGCTATATTTTCATTAACTAAAAATTCACCGATTTTGAAATCTTTTTTCCCTTCCATTGAAATAAAAACAACATCTTTTAGCACTTTATTAACCTGAAAATTTTAAAATTATTCTCTTATTTTTGCGCCGCATTTATCTTCAAGATTTTTTAAAATTTTATTTACCGCATTATTTATCTCTTCATCTGTCAAGGTTTGATCCATTTTGTTAAATTCCATTCTGATTGCTGTAGAGGATGAAGATATACCTTTTAAATCCCCGGCATCAGGATATCTGTCAAAAATTTTAACATCTCTTAAAAATCCAACTCCTGAACTTAATACAGCATTAATAATTTTCTCTGAACTGCTGTTATTATCTAAGATCGATAAATCCCTGAAAGATGATGGAATCTTGGGAACCTCATCATAAACTATTTCTTCTTTTGCTTCTTCAAAAAGTATATTCACAAAAACTTCTGTAATAAATATATCATAATTTATATCAAATGATTCACAAACCAATGGATGAACTTTTCCAATTACACCTGCTTTTTTACCATTTATGATTATCTCAGCCTGTTGATAAGGATGAAGATATTCTTCTTTTGATGTTTTGAATGAAGCATTAATATGAAAATAATCTAAAATATTATCGATTATTCCTTTGATATCATAAAAATCATATTTTACTTCTTCATTGGCATAATCTTTATTTCTTTTCTCTCCTCCAAGAAGAACAGCCAGTCTCTTTTCTTCATCAGGCAATTCATTATTCGTTTTAATACTGACATTACCAAGCTCATATAAACTTAAGCCTTTTGCCTGCCTGTTTGCATTAAAAGATGCTGTTTTTATCATACCGGGAATAAGTGTATTCCTCATACCAGCCCAATCTTCAGTTAAAGGAGTTTCTAATAAAATAATATTTCTAAATGGATGATCCTTAGATAAAAGCATTCTATTAAAAATAGAATCACCATTAAAACTGTAATTAACAGTCTCATCGCATCCGGATCTATACATCAACTCTCTTAATATTTTTGAATTCTGCTGCTCTTTTGTTCTTAAAGCAGCATTATAACTCGGCACATGAGTATGCTTAATATTATTATAACCGTATATTCGCGCAACTTCTTCTGAAACATCTTCTTTTATTATTATATCATTTCTCCATGAAGGAACAGTAATAGATAATTCACTATTTGATGATTTTACCTGAAAACCAAGTTTACTGAGAATATCTATGATTTTTGATTCTTCAATATCAGTCCCTAATTTATTATTAATCCACCCCGTGTTTGTTTTTATAATTTTAACATCTGTTTTACCCGGATAAACATCAATTATACCGCTGCAGACTTTGCCGACACCTAATTTATCAAACATATATAATGCTCTTTTAAGCGCCCGGTCAACATTTTCTTTATCAATACCTCTCTCAAATCTATAAGAAGATTCTGATGAAAGTCCAAGTCTCTTTGATGTTTTTCTAATATTTTCCGGTCTAAAATATGCTGCTTCAAGAAAAATATTTTTTGTCTCATCACTTACTTCACTGATCTGACCACCCATAATACCGCCGATACAATGACCTGTATTAACACCGGAAATAAGAATATCATCAGATTCCAGTTTTCTTTCAATATCATCCAAAGTTGTTATTTTTTCATTTGGTTTTGCATCTCTAATTATAAGTTTTTTATCTTTTATTTTATCCATATCAAATGCATGAAGCGGCTGATTGCATTCAAGTAAAATATAATTTGTTATATCAACTACATTATTAATTGGCCTGATACCTGCTTTAATAAGTTTTAACTGCATCCAGTAAGGTGATGGTATAATTTCAACATCTAAAATTACACCGCCTGTATATCTTAAACAATTTTTACTTTTAATTTCAACTTTAAATAAATCATCTATTTTTTTATCAATAGTTTTATAATCGATTTCAAGCTCTATTAAATTTTTATTAAAAATTGATTTTACTTCACGGCTAACCCCGACCATACCTAAACAATCTCCCCTGTTTGATTCAAGTTCGATATCAATTATTGAGTCATTAAATGGAATTATTTCCTGATAATTTGTCCCGTTTTTAACATTGCTGTCAAGATAGAATAAATCTTTACTTTCCTTATCAATGCCTAACTCTTCCCAACCAACAAACATTCCTTCACTTTCAACACCTTTTAACTTTGCCTTTTTTATTTCAAGGCCTGTTGCAAGTTTTACACCTTCTAATGCGGCTAAAATTTTCATGCCTTTTTCAAGCCCTTTAACATTTGTTACAATCTGTTTATCACCAAATGTACCGGCATTTACTTTTGTAACAAACAGTTTATCTGCATCAGGATGCTTATTCATTTCTATAATTTCTACTGCAACAACATTAACTTCTCCAATACCAGTTTTAATTACTTTTTCCACCTCTAATCCGGCTAATGTTAATGAATCAGCAATTTCTTTTGGAGAATTATTTATGTTTATTATCTCTTTTAACCATTCATATGAAACTTTCATTTATTATAATAACCTCACTATTTTATCTGAATTGATGTAAGAATCTTATATCATTCTCATATAATAACCTGATATCAGGTATACCATATTTTAACATTGCAATTCTTTCAACACCCATTCCAAAAGCATATCCGGTGAATACTTCCGGATCATACCCCCCGTTTCTTAAAACATTTGGATGTACAACACCTGAGCCTAAAATCTCAAGCCAGCCGCCGCCTTTGCATGTGAAACAGCCTGAGCCGCCGCACATAAAACAGCTTACATCAACCTCTGCAGATGGTTCAGTAAACGGGAAAAATCCCGGTCGTAATCTAATTTTTCTATCTTCACCGAACATCTTCTTTACAAATATTTCAAGTACACCTATAAGATCTGATAATTTAACATTTTTATCAACAACAAGACCTTCAACCTGCAAAAACTGTGGAGAATGGGAAGCATCAAGCGTATCTCTTCTAAAAACTTTTCCGGGACAGATAATCCTTACAGGTTCAGGGCATAATTTTTCCATTGTTCTTATTTGAACAGGAGAAGTCTGTGTTCTGAATAATGTACCATTTTTTAAATATAAGGTATCATGAGAATCCCTTGCCGGATGAGTTGAAGGAATATTTAATGCTTCAAAATTATTGTATTCGGTTTCTATCTCAGGACCTTCTGCAATTGTAAAACCCATTCCTAAAAATATATCTTCAATCTGGTCCATCACTAAACTTAAAGGGTGTCTGGCCCCGGTTAAAGGGGATCGTCCTTTAAGTGTAACATCTATTTTTTCTTCAACAAACTTTTCATACATTTCTTTCTTTTTGATTTCCAGATGTGATGATTTAATTGCCTCTTCAATTTCATCTCTTACTTCATTTACTAAAGCGCCCATTTTTGGTCTTTCTTCCTTTGATAGGCCACCAAGCATTTTAAGAATTGAAGTAAGCTCACCTTTTTTACCAAGGAAACGAATTCTGATATCCTCTAAGTTTTTACTGTCTGTAATTTCTTTTATTTTATCTAAAGCCTGTTTTTTAATTTGTATTATTTTTTCTTGCATAATTTTTTTCCAAATTTAATATTGAATAAATCGGGGCATTATCTAATATATCAAAAAAAAAGTCAAGACTAAATGGTTGTCTTAGGCGGACGCCTCAGGCTTGCAGCCCTTGACCTGCTTATTCTATATTTCATCATTACCCTACTCCACCTGTCATATAATTATCTGTCGTTAATATGTTCCTCCTCAAGCAAACGCTAGATTCCTATCGCTGTCTAAAACAAGGTTTTAGCAGCGCT
>CAZYID010000042.1:0-2513 GCA_964646595.1 uncultured Spirochaetales bacterium
CCTTTTCCTTCTGATTCAGCCCATATTTTACCTTTAAGGTAATCCATAAGCTGTTTTGCAAAAGAAAGCCCAATACCTGTTCCTTTATCTCCTTTATTGAATATTCCACCTATTTGTTCAAATCTTTTAAATATTACTTTAAGTTTATTTTTAGGGATACCAATTCCATTATCTTTAATGCTTATTAGTATTGTATCCGTTTTTTCTATCATTTCTACTATAATAATTCCAGAATCTTTATCAACAAACTTGATCGCATTAGAAAAAATATTATTCAACACTTCTTCAAGTCTATCAGGATCAGAAAAAAAATTATCAATTTCTTTGTCAGGTAATTTGCTGATAATCTTTATTTTATTTCCAATAAAAGAAGTTGTATAAAAATCAATTATTTTCAATAAGTACTTAACAGGTTCGATTTTTCTTATTTTTAACTTTATTCCATGTGTTTCCATTTTCGTAAGTTCAAGTAACCTATCTACATAATCTTTTAACTTTATTGACACATCATATATTAAACTGCAATTTTCTTTTGCTTTTTGATCATCATCTTTTATTGTTAAATCTGCTAAGTTTAAAATAGCCATAAGAGGAGATCGAAAATCATGTGTAATATTTGCAATAAATTCATTTTTAAAATCATCAAGCTTTTTTAATTTTTTATTTAGTTCTATCAATTTTTTAGTTCTCTTCTCTACTTTTATCTCTAAAGTTTCATTCAATTTCTTTAATTCATATGTAAGCTGTTTATTAATATAACTTATACTAATAAATTCTGTAATAATTACTGCCGCACTCATCATTATAAAAATAGATATGGTTATATTAAAAAGAAGCGGTACATGAATTATGCCTAAATTTGTCAATAAATCAATAATTCCTGTGATTGATGCTAAAATAATCGAAGTTGTTATTATAATTCCATATTTTTTTGTTTTTAAGAAAAATGTATCAATAACTGAAATTGCACACAAATATAATATAATAATAAAAAAATAATAAATGAAATAAGTGTATATTTTTTGAAGGATTACAAAATCACTGAATAAAAAATATGAAAGAATGGCAGCAGAACAAATAAATCTATTAATTTTATTAATTATATTTATTTTATTATAAAAGTAATATTGTATAAACTCTAAAGATGCTATACATATAAATACTATTGAAGCTTTCAATAATTTGACTAACAATGTAAATCTAATTAAATATAATAAAAATGCCCCTGAAAAACAGAGGTTATAAAAAAAAACGGAAAGAACTAATAATGATGTTGAAATATATTTATATCTATCCTTACTTTCCCATTCGGTTGCTGATAAAATTATAAAAATTAATAAAATAAAAAGACTTGAATAAATTTGACCATATTGAAAATATGAACTTATAAAAACATTTTTCATAAAATACGGCTTCAAATAACTAGATGTCCCTATTAAAATCCTGGGATCCTGTATTCCATCATATCCTAATGTTTCATGATAAAATTCTAATACTATAATATTTTCTTTTAGATTTTCTGAATTAATATAACTTTTCTTAATTATAAAACCATACTTACTATCAGTACTCTGATTTTTTTCTCCATTTATTGTTAATCCAATTTCGCCTATCTTAAATCCGTTTATATAAACATTACCCATTGATCCTTGAGTTCCACTGATCATAAAAAAAAGGTCCTCATTAATCATCATTTCTTTTAAAATAAATTTTTTTCTCATTATTGAATTTTTATCTCTAAAGCCCTGTTCATAATATTTACCCGGTAATTTTATTTTTCTCCAATTATCATCATTAAAATCCGGATTAATCCATTCCTGTTCATTACCTTCATGTATTTTCCAGCTGCCGCTTAAATCAATTATATAAGAAGTATACTTTTTTGGAATATTATAAAACAAGTACATGATTATAATAAAAATAAATGGTATTAAACATGCAATAATAATAAAGATTTTTGATAAATTTAAATATTTACTTTTATAATTTAAACTATTGTTGCTCATTTTCCTAACTTTTTTAAACTTACCTATCATATTTTAAATATCATTAAAGTAATATTTAAATTATATAATATTTTAATTTAGAATTTCAACAATTTAAAAATTTAATTATTTTTTAAATATATTTAATTTTAATAATCAAATAATATTATTTTTTTAAAATATTCAATTCTTTTCCCAAGGTCTGGATATTTTTTTATCGTTGAAGCAGAATAAAAACCATTTTCTATATTTTTAGTAACAGCATTTTCATGCCCAATCAAAGCCCATGTTGTATCAATTAAATTTTTAAACTCCGGTAGTTTTAAAGCATCACATAAAAAATCCTGTCTGGGATGATTTATATCTTCTCCGCTTATTTCTAAAAAATTATGCTTAACGCATAAATTCTTTACTCTTTTAAGTTGTTCTAATGAATTCCTGGACGGCATATATGTAATAGCTTTAAATCCAAGTATTTTAAGTTCATTAAAAAGATCATCTAGATAATCATCTTCAAACTTTTGATTT
>CAZYID010000042.1:2613-19189 GCA_964646595.1 uncultured Spirochaetales bacterium
TCCAACTTATCTTTTATAAAATTAATTAACCTCTGTCCCTTCCCAAATTTGATAATTAATTTTTTTGAAAGGCCAAAAAGTATATGTCTCTCTGTTATACTGCCGCTTTGTTCTGATAAAGATATTGAATAAACATCATTTTTAAAATTTAAATTAATCCCAAAAGGATTTACTATTTTATTAATATTATTAACCATAAGCTCATTTCGTATGTTTCTATACATTTTTAATTTTTCTAAATATTTTTTTGTTTGATTTATTTTATTATGCGGAATACCATGTATAGTTACATATCCAATAGCATCCTGATCCGGATTATTTATCTTTTTATTTTTAAGTTTTGTTTTTGAAAAATCAACACGCATCTCAAAACCAATAGTTGTTGCAAATCCAATTATCTGTCCTGCTTTAATAAATTCTTCAGCACCGCTAATAGAATCATGGTCAACAATCCCGGCAGTAATAAGTCCGGAATTATATGCAAGCCATATAGCTTTTGTTGGATAATATGGAGAAAAAGAAAATTTAGTATGAATATGATTATTTACAAGGTTAGTTGTTTTTGGTTTTGGTAATTTACCGGATTTAATTTTTTCATTTAATCTATATAAACTTTCAAACCTTATGTTTAATTTATCATGATTTAAATTTTTTATAAGATTTTTAGTATTTTGAAATACACTCATTACTTCATTTCCTGTCCGCCTGTTACATTTATTGCTTGACCTGTCATATAACTTGCGTCATTCGAAGCCAGAAAAACCATAACATTAGCAACATCTTCATAAGTGCAGCTGCGTCCTAAAGGAACCTGACTGATGTATTTCTTTTTAACTTCTTCAGCTGAAATTCCCTGATTTTTTGCATATTGTTTATAAAGGCTATTTACCCACAATGGCGAGTCCAAAAGATTTCCGGGACAAATTGCATTCACTCTTATTCCAAATTCAGCAAGTTCCAATGCAAGGCTCTGAGTTAATCCAATACCCCCAAATTTTGCAGAAGAATAAGCAGAGTTTTTATATGATCCTTTTTTACCTGATTTACTATTTATCTGGATAATATTACCTCTTTTATTAGAAATCATTACTTTAGCTGCGGCTTTTGCGCATAAAAAAAATCCGTTTAAATTCACATCTATCATTTTCTTCCATTCATCCAAAGAAAAATCAACAACTGCTTTTGCAATTAATATTCCCACATTTGAAACGAGCAAGTCAAGTTTTCCCCATTTTTCTACAGCACTTTTAACCATATTCTCAACTTCATCTTCATTTGTAACATCAACTTTTATAGCAATTGCTTCTTTTAGACTTTTTGCAACTTTATTAGCATTTTCATAATTAATATCTGAAATAACAATCTTGCACCCTTCTTTATCAAGTCTTTTTGCCAGCTCTTTCCCCAATCCCTGCCCTGCTCCAGTGACAATAGCTACCTGTCCATCAAGTCTTTTAAAAACATTCATATTTTATTCTCCATTGTCATAAAAGCTGTACTTCATTTTTTTTTGCTTCTTTAATTATTTCAGGAGAAAGTTCTTTTTCACTTATCCATAAATCAATATCTTCTAATTTAGCAAAAGTAAATGGAAGATTTTTATTGTTCTTTGAAGAATCCATAAGCATTATAATTTTTTTTGCATTTTGAATTACTTTTCTTTTTAACTCACATTCATAATTATTTGAAATAGTAAATCCGCTTTCAATAGAAAAAGCAGAAGCTGACATAAATGCCAAATCAATATTTATATTTTCAAGAAAACTAATTGTGTTTGATCCTGAAACAGAAAGAGTATTTCGGTTTACTAGCCCTCCTAAAAAAATTACAGATATTTTTGTTTTTTTTATAAGTTCAAGACTGATATTAATACCACTGGTTACAATTGAATAATTATCATCCAATAATCTTTCAGCAAGATACATTATCGTACTCCCTGCATCAAAATAAATTGAACGCCCCTTTTCAACAAATTCTAAGGCTTTTTTTGAAATTTGTATTTTAGCTTCAACATTTTCTGACACCCTAAACGAATAAGGATTTTCTTCTCCAATTCCATTTGGTTTTTTTTTAACACTCACTGCTCCCCCGTAAGTTCTAAATACATTTCCTTTTTTTTCAAACTTTATTAAATCACGTCTTAAGGTCATCATTGAAACATCCGGAAATATCTCTTTTAATTCATTTAATTGAATCTCACCCTTTTTTTCTAGTATTTCGAGTATATATTCCTGTCGTTTATTATTCATATGTTATCCCCTTTATAGGACTCTTATAATGTCAAAAGTTTCTTAATTATAGAAACTTTATTCACAATTAAAATCTTTGAATATCTCTCACAAAGCTTACAGAGTTCACAAAGTATTTTGAAATAATTTCATTGATTATTCTTTTAATCCCATCCTTTATAAATTCTTTATTAAAATTTATAAAAAAGCCATATTTCTTACATTTTTAAACCTTTGTGCTCTTTGTGTGCTCTGTGAGAGACTTTTCATATTTTCATAATATTTTTTGACAGTATCCGGACTCTCCCTTCTTCTAAATACAAATTAAATGAATGTATTTTTATATTCCTAATTTATTTAAACGAATCTTTTCATTAATAGTATAATTATTTCTTGGAACATGTCCTTTTAAAGGTTTTATCTTTTCGTGAATTGCATCAATTATCCAATCCGTTTGAGGGAAAAAATATTTTTCAAGCTCATAAGCTGGAGTTATCCAATTACGTGATCCAACAACAACTGGTGGAGCATCAAGATAATCAAAAGCAATTTCACATATTGTCTGCGCCATATCCTTTAAATGAGAGCCTCTTTCACATGCATCACTGGATAATACTATTTTACCAGTTTTTTTAATAGATTCAATTACTTTTTCATAATTAAACGGAACAATAGATCTTGCATCTATTATTTCTGCATCTATTCCCCATTGATCTTTTAAAATTTTAGCAGCTTCAAGTGCAGTATAAAGTGTTGCTCCAATTGTTAAAATTGTAATGTCAGATCCTGTCTTTTTTATATCCGGCTCACCAATTTGTACTTCATAATAACTTTCAGGAACTCCTTCAAGATGAAACATTTCTCCAACATCATATATCCTCTGGCTTTCAAAATAAATTACAGGATCTGTCCCGGATAAAGCTGCATTCATAAGACCTTTTGCATCATAAGGAGTAACTGGAAATACTACTTTTAATCCAGGAATATGCGCACAAAGAGATGTCCAATCCTGAGAATGTTGAGCTCCGTATTTAGAACCTATACTTACTCTAATTATTGCAGGCATCTTAAGAATTCCAGCACTCATTGCCTGCCACTTTGAAAGCTGATTAAAAACTTCATCTCCAGCTCTGCCTAAAAAATCACAATACATCAATTCTGCAATAACCCGTCCTCCGCACATTGCATAACCAACAGCTGAACCTACAATAGCTCCTTCAGATATTGAAGTATTAAAAAGTCTATGATACGGTAAAGCTTCTGTTAAGCCTCTATAAACAGCAAAAGCTCCACCCCAATCTCTATTTTCTTCTCCATAACAAACTAATGTTGGATCAGTATAAAATTTATCAATTATTGCTTCAAAAATACCATCTCTTAACTGATACACTTTATTTTTTGAAACTAATTGTCCATCTTGAATACCAACTCTTATTTTTTTCTTAAGTTGCTGAACTCTTGAATTTTCCTCTTTGGGAATCAATGTTTCACATGGCCTATTATTCATTTTTTCTACTTTGATATTCGAAAACATCAAATCACCAATAAAATTTGGATGTTTTATAATATTCATTCTTGAAGAAATTTTATCATCTGCTGCCAGTTTACAATTATTAAATATTAATTCATTGGTACTATCTAATATTTCCTGAAACTCATCTTCTTTTGCAATACCTGCTTTAATTAACTTTTCCTTAAATATTTCAATAGAATCCTGTTCTTTCCATGCAGAAATTTCTTCTTTTGTTCTATAACTAGAAGCATCAGATGGAGAATGTCCGGTAAATCTATAAGTTAAGGTATCAAGTAAAACAGGTCCATTTTTATCTTTAAGAATATTCTTCTTTCTTTTAAAAGCATCTATAACTGCAAGCGGATCATACCCGTCAATTCGTTCTGCATGCATTTGTTCCGGATTAATTCCTGCTCCAATTCTAGCAAGAATATTAAAACCCATTGTCTCCCCACTAGTTTGTCCGCCCATACCATACTGATTATTAATAAAATTAAAAATTATTGGAAGTCCGCCTTTATAATCACCTTCCCATAGAGTTTTATACTGATCCATTGCTGAAAGGCATAAACTTTCCAAAACAGGACCGCATCCAATAGAAGCATCACCGATATTTGTAACAATAATACCTTTTTGTAAATTTATTTTTTTGTATAAAGCTGCACCGACAGCAATATCTCCGGAACCACCAACAATTGCATTATTTGGATATATTCCAAACGGTGGAAAAAATACATGCATTGAACCTCCAAGCCCTTTTTGAAAACCGGTTTGTTTTGCAAAAATTTCTGCTAGAGTTCCGTAAATTAAAAAATTATTAGCAAGCTCTTTAACATTATTTATATTCTTGTTATTCTCAACTGTTTTTAAAATCACACCATCAAAATATTTTTCCATAATACTGAGTAATTCTTTATCTGACATTTTATTTATACATGACAGCCCTTTTGCTAGGATTTCTCCATGGCTTCTATGAGAACCAAATATAAAATCATCTTTATCAAGATTATATGCCATTCCTACTGCTGAAGCTTCCTGACCAATTGAAAGATGAGCAGGCCCCGGATGATTGTATGATATATCTTTATATTGATTTGTAGTTTTTATTAAATTAAGCATTGTTTCAAATTCTCGAATGATTGTCATATCCCGAAATAATTTTAAAAGTTCTTCTTTTTTAAAATTATCTTTTTCCTGTTCAATAGTTTTAATATATTGATTTATTGGAATATCAGAAAAAGTTATTTTTCCTTTTTTTCTTACATCTTTTGGATCAATAAAAATCGATTTTGGCATAAGTATGTTTTCCTTTATTAAATTAAACTAAAATTGAAATACTGCTTCTCTTATAATTTCAGAAACCGTAGGATGAGGAAATACAATTTCTTTGACATCTTTTATTCTCATCTCTGTTTCAATCATCAAAGATACTCCATATATTATTTCTGAGGAATAATTTCCAATCATATGAACACCAATTAATTTTTTATATTTTTTATCTATTAAAATTTTACAGATACCATTTCCACCTTCATTTTCTGCAAGATATCTTCCGCTATAACGCATAGAAGTTTTTTGTATTTCATAATCAATCCCTTTTGCTTTTGCGGATTCTTCTGTTTCACCAACACTAGCAACTTCCGGATTTGTATAAATAATACTAGGTATTGCATGATACCGCATCAAATCTTTGTTTCCTATTATATTATTTATACAAACCTCTGCTTCGCGGTATGCAGTATGAGCAAGCATGGAAATACCGTTAACATCACCTGCTGCATAAACATTTGGAATATTTGTTTTTCCTTTTTCATCAGTTTTAATTTTTCCATTCTCTATTTCAATATTAATATTCTCTAATCCTAATTCTGTTATTACAGGTTTCCTGCCGGTACTAATTAAAATTTTTTCCGCAGCAATCTCTTTTTTTTCTCCATTTATCTGAAAAGTAACACATTGATTTTTTATTTCAGTTACTTTAGAATTCAAAATAAAAGTTATCCCTTTTTTTTCATAATCTTTCTTTAGAATTTCAGATATTTCTCTATCTGTTCCCTGTGCAATATGATCAAGGATTTCAATGATTGTTACTTTACATCCTATAGAATTAAAATACGATGCAATTTCAAGCCCAATTATTCCTCCGCCTATTACAACAAGAGAAGAAGGAATTTTTTCAAGGTTAAGTATTTCGCTGCTTGTTAAAACATAATCTTTTTCAAGTTCTTCTTTTAAACCAATAATTGGAGGAATAAAAGGCATTGATCCTGTTGCTATTAAAATTCTTTTACCATTATAAATTTCTTTACTAACTTGCACTGAATAATCGTCACTATTTTTACCAATTATTTTCCCTGTTCCTTCAACTATTGTTACATTATTTTTTTTTAATTGAGATTTTACTCCTGCAACAAGAGTTCTAACAACACGGTTTTTTCTTTCAATAACAACCTTATGATCAATCACAGCATCTTTTGCTGAAACTCCATATTTTTCTCCATCATTTATGGAATCAAATATTTTTGCAGAATACAAAAGTGTCTTAGTTGGAATACATCCCTCATTAAGACAAACTCCGCCGATAAATCTTTTTTCTATAAGTAATGTATTTAAACCATTATGCCCTGCTCTCTCAGCAGCAAGATACCCGGCTGGACCTGCTCCAATTATTATTAAATCATAAGTCATCATTTACTCTCCTTAGCATTAATAAAATCCGAAAAATTTTCCAAATTATTTTTTAATTCCAATAAAAACTTTGCTGCTTCAGCACCATCAATAGCTCTATGATCAAATGTCAACGATAGTCCTATTGCAGGATATAGTTTTATTTTATTATTACTCTTATTTTCTTTTATTTTATTTGTTATTGTATTTATTCCTAAAATCCCAATTTGTGGAGTATTTAATATTGGAGTAAACATTTCAACTCCCAAAGTTCCAAGATTAGTAATTGTAAAAGTACCGCCTTTAAGCATATCCGGATTAATTGATCCCTTTTTACAACTCTCAATAAGATATTTTATCTCTTTTGATATTTCATTTAATGATTTTTTATTTGCATTAAATAAAGTTGGAACCATAAGTCCTCTTCCAGTGTCAACGGCAACACCTAAATGACAATTTTTAAAAACAAGCATTTTATCATCAAAATAGTGGGCATTAATTGATTTATGATTTATTATTGTCCTGGAAACTGAAAATAAAATTATGTCATTTATTGTAATTTTATTTAAATTAAAATCTTTGTTTATTTTGAATTTAAGCATATCAGTTGCATCAAACGAAGAATGAATAGTAAGTTGTGCGCTGTTTAAAAGAGAATCATGCATTGCTTTAGCAATAATTTTTCTTATATTGCTCTGTTTTATTTCTTGATAATCAGTTACTATTTTTTTATTTTTTTCTAAGTCTTGAACAGTAATACGGCCTCCAATACCTGTTCCTTCAATATTTTTATCAGATAAAATTTCCTTGCTTGAAAAAGTACCGATTTTAGCATTATTGTTTAAAGAAAGAATATCTTCCTCAATTATTCTCCCATCCGGGCCACTCCCTTTTAAATGCGTAAAATTAACACCAATTTTTTCAGCAATTTTTTTTGCCCTTGGAGAAATCTTAATTATTTCATCTTGATGTGATGAATTTTCATTTAATTTTATATTTTCCTTTTCCTGTTTTGTTTCAATTTTGATATCTTCTTTTTTTATTTCAGTTTTTACAAAATCATTTTTTTGGGGATAAAATTGATCTATATTTTCACCAGGGTTACCAATAACACATACATTTGTTAGAACCGGTACATCATCATCTTCATTAAAAAAAATCTCCAACAGTATTCCAGAGACAGTTGCTTCTTCATCAAAACTAGCTTTATCTGTTTCATAATTAAAAAGTAAATCTCCAACATTAACCTTATCACCTTTTTTTTTATACCATTTTGTAATAGTACAATTTTCAACTGATTGCCCTTGTTTTGGCATAATAACCGGAAAAGCCATAATAACCTCAATCTTATATATATAAAGTAATTTTTTTACATGTTAAAAATATGATAAAAACTAACAAAAATATGAAATATTTTATCATTTATTATTAATAAAGTCAAAATATTTATATCTTTATTTATATATACTTTTGCATAATTTGCTGTTCCATCAAAATAATTATAAGGAAGCTCTTTATTTGCATGAGGAATATTATTTTTTATAAAACCAAATTTATTATTTTTTATGATTAAAATCATCAATATTATCAACTCTTTTATATAACAAACCAGTTGAAAAAGGTATTATTACTCGTCCTATTATTTTCTCTTTATTATTCTTATATAAATCTTTTACTCCCAACCTTTTCCTCCATGTCCTCTTTTTAACTTTTCATTTTCATACCCGCATTTCAAATATTCGGACATTGGATCAGCAGGCAATCCTGCTTCCTCCCTAAAATATTCAAGAAGCGGTCTCACATCTATTTCAAAAGCTTCTCTAACTTCAGATTCAGCCTTCATTACATCATTGTCCTGTTGTGCTTTTGTTAAATTATTTCTATTAATAAGTAAAACTTTTGCATAACTTGTTTGAACATTTAAAACAGATCTAATCATTGCCGGGATTTTTGGTTCTATGCAGTGACTCTGGTCAATCATATAAGCAATATTTCCGGCGCAACTTGAAGTTACAGGATCTATTCCGGCAGAAACAATTTCATTAAAAATTAAAAATAATTCATAAGGATTAATTGAACCAACAATTAGATCATCATCTGCATATTTTTTATTATTAAAATGAAATCCTCCCATCTTTCCTTCATCAAGTAAAAACGCTACTATTTGTTCAATATTTGTACCAAGGGCATGATGCCCAAGATCAATTAAAACTTCTGCCTTTTTACCAAGCTTACTTGCAAAAGCATAAGCCATTCCCCAATCTGCAATATCAGTATGATAGAAAGCAGGTTCAAAAAATTTATACTCAATCAGCATCCTTGCCGAATCAGGCACAATATTATAAATACTTTTTAACGCTTCCTGCATCCAATGTTTTCTTGCTCTTATATCTCCCTGTCCAGGATAATTTGTTCCATCAGCAAACCACAAACTTAATATATCAGAACCAATAGTTTTCATTATTTCAACACATTCTTTTAAATGAGAAATTGCCTTTTCTCTAATATTTTTTTTTGAATTACATACACTGCCGTAAATATATTCTTCTTCTTGAAATAAATTTGGATTTACTGCTCCTATTTTTAAACCTTTTTCTTCAGCGTGTTTTTTTACTTTTTCCCAGTTATCTTCCTTATCCCAAGGAATATGTATGGCTACTGAGGGACAAATACCTGTAAATTTGTTAACCTGAGCAGCGTCATCAAGTTTTTCAAAAAGATTTCTAGGCATGCCTTTTTGCTTAAAAACCTTAAACCTGGTTCCCGAGTCTCCATATCCCCATGAAGGAGTTTCTATTTTTAATTCTTTTAATTTCTGCTTAACCCATAAAACATCAATCCCTCTATCTATCTGTCTTTCTTCCCAAATTTTATATTCATTATTAGCCATAATTATTATTCTCCTTATATTATGTTGGTAAGAAAAAGATCTCGTCTGTCTTACCATGATTGATTTTACTTGATATTTTTGTTTTTCATTTTTTTAAAATTTAGCAAAATGGATATCCCATTGTTGTCATAAGACTTAATTCTGCTTGAGATGTATCAAGCCTTGTATGCTGTACAACTACAGGGTAATTACTCTCAACTTTTATTGCGTAAGGTATGCCTCTTGGAATATTATTTCCAGAATTATCTTTTATTTTTTCCAAACGAATATGATTAGTTCGTTTTGCATTACATTCTGCTTCAAATCCTTCCATAGGTTCTCTGTCTTCAAAATAAATTGTAATTATTATTTTTGCTGTTTCATTGCCTGTATTTAATACACATACTGATTCGTGGCTTATAAAATCTCCATTACTCTTTTCAGGTAAATACCCGTCTGCTATCACCCATGTTTTTTTTTCTAAAGATTTTTCCATTATAGTCTCCTTGTATAAAAAAATTATTTTTTACTTGAAACCTGGCGTCTAAATTTTTCTACTTCCCAATTTTTAATATAATTTACTTCTTTTTTAGGCATAGTTTTTATAGTTAATTTTAATTTTTTAATCTGATCAATTACATAAAAATATGCTAACAATGATTCTTCAATTGTTAAAACATCAGATTCATTTGCCTTATATATAATTTCCTCGTTTTCAATAAAAATCTTTTTACCGAGATATTCGTTTAAATAAACAAGCTGGTCAGGATATAAAGCAAATTTATCAAAGAATTTATAATCAACATTATTATTTTTAATAAAATCCAGCATAAAATCATTTTTGCTTTTATAAAAATTTTCTTTAATTTTTTGAATTTTAAATTCCGGATATTTTAATAGCTTTAAATGATTAATGATTAATTCATTCACTTGTCTATTAAGAGCCAAACATTTTTCAGGATTATCCTCATTCACAATTAAACCGTGGTTTTCCATAAAAATAACATCAATATTTTTTTCATTATTCTTTTTATATTCTTTACATTTATTCATAATAGAATAAGATAAAGAAAAACCAGGTTTAATATAAGAAATCCAGATAAATTCAATATTTTTATTTTTTAATATTGTCTCTATTAAATCCTTACCTTCTTCACAGCAGCATATTATATTTGAATACACAGGATGAGTATGAATAACTACTTTTTTTAATAAAGCATGAAAACCTGCTTCTACAGAAGGTCTTAATAATTTAATATCATTTAATTCAAAAACATTCCTTCTTATAAACTCAATACTGTATTTTTCATAATCCAGGCCTGATTTCAAATCAACATTTTCCATATATTCAATTATTTTTCTATAATTAACAACAGCAAAGCCGTCGTTAACAGTTATTTGATTTAACTTATAACCTGATGCCTTAACAGCCATCCATTCATAGTCTAATTTTATAGATGTATTTCCGCCACCTCCCTGCACATAATCTTTATGTTTTCCAGTTTCTTTTGAAATTTTTTCTAATTCTTTTAATGAATTTTCATGCATAATTATCACCTAAAAAATTTTATATAACGTTAAATTTTATAACTTTTATTAATTCCTTTTATTTGATTCAAAAAAATCTTTTTCTGCATTATATGAACTTCTGACAAACGGAGCCGAAGCAACATAAATAAATCCTAAATCAAGCCCTATTTTTTTATACTTTTTAAAAACATCAGGATGAATGTATTCTACAATGGGATGATGATGCTTTGAAGGAGAAAGATATTGCCCAATTGTCAGTAAATCACAATTGACATTTCTTAAATCTTTAAGCACTTCAATAACTTCGTTTTCTTTTTCACCCAGGCCAACCATAATTCCTGATTTTGTGTAAATCGAATTGTCCTGTAATTTTATATTTTTTATTACTTCCAGTGATCGTGTATAGCTGGCCATAGGCCTAACCGTACTATAAAGACTTGGTATAGTTTCTACATTATGATTTATAATATCAGGCTTTGCCTGCAGGACTTTTAAAATTGATTTTGAATCACCATTAAAATCAGGAATAAGAACTTCAATAATTATATTCTTATCTAATGCTTTTATTTCTTTTATTACATTTACAAAATGACCGGCTCCTCCGTCATCGAGATCATCTCTTGTAACAGAAGTTATTACTACATGACGCAGGTTAAGTTCTTTTACGGCCTTTGCAATATTCTCGGGTTCTTTGTGATCAATATCAGAAGCAGTTCCTTTTTTCACATTACAAAAAGTACAATTACGGGTGCAGACATTTCCAAGTATCATAAAAGTTGCGGTTTTTTTACTAAAACATTCAATTATATTTGGGCAGCAGGCTTCCTGACAAACAGTATTAAGTGAAAGACGTTTTAATATTTCCTCAACTTCTTTTTTCTTTTGATTATCTCTAAATTTTATTCTAAGCCATTCAGGTTTAGCGACATACATTTTCGCCTCTTTTTATAATTTCAAAAATTTCTTTTTCATTGACATTAACTACATTTAATTTGAAAATCTCTGAAAAATAAAAAATTACTCTATCAACCACTCTACTAAAATCTAATTTCTCTCCAATAATATTTTCAAGAGAAGTAATTCCTTTATTTATTATTCCACAAGGATTTATCCAGTTATAATGCATAAGATTTGTATTAATATTAAAAGAAAAACCATGCATTGTAATCCAACGCGATACGGATATTCCTATTGCAGTTATTTTAGCATCACCAATCCATACTCCGGTATAAATGTTTTCATCTCTATAACTATCAATGCCATATTCTTTTAAAACGCTAATAAATACTTCTTCAATTTTCCAGATAAATTTTTTAATGTCTTTTCCATGTTTTCTTAGATCAAAAATTAAATACCCAACTAACTGTCCGGGACCATGATAAGTTACATCTCCACCCCTGCTGACTTCATAAATATTCACTTCCTGTTTTTCTAAATCTATTTCCGGAATTTTTATATTTGAATGCTTACCTCTTCTTCCTAATGTAATAACTGGATAATGTTCAAGCAATATTAAAGTATCATCAATTTTATCCTGCATTCTTAATAATTGCAAAGACTCCTGAATTTGTAATGCTTTTTTATACTGGATTATACCCAATCTAATAATATTTAAATTCATAATAATTATATTTTTTTTGCATTTGCCAATAAAAATTTTTCTGCTTCAAAAGACCAAAGTCCGTTATTTTTTTCAGTAATTTCACTTAATTTTGCAAACATATGATCTTTTTCTCCACGCTTTTTAAAATCAGTTATTGCAGTTAAATCTATTTCAATATTTGTATAAATTAGTTTTTTACCTCCAGGTATTTTTGGAAGATTTAAAGTTGTATGAACAACAGCATTCAATCCTCCGATATGCGTAATCATTGCTGAAGGATTAATTAAACCTTTTTCCATCATTTGAAGGGATTCTATCATGTCTTCAGTGTTTCCTCCGCTAATACCTACTATATGAGTAAAATTGTAATGTACATTATAAAAATTAAGTTTCGCAGAAAAATCAGGGTCCAAAGGTCCTGCAAAAAAATCAAGACATCCGTCTTTTCCTAAAATCTTATCTCCAAATTCAACAACCTCTCTAATAGGTGTAAAAATAATTACATCATCATATCCCTTATTCCCTGTTAATGATAATAAATATTCTACAGGATTATTTAGATTTGAAGTATTAATGTATTTTAAATTAATTCCATTTTTTTTAGCTTCGTTAATTGTATAAATTGATTCTGCTCTTTGAAGACGTTTATCGTCAATATCTGTAACAACAATTTGGTTAGGTTTTCTATCACAATGAATTGCATAATCAATTGCTCCAAGCCCCATTGGCCCTGCCCCGCCTAATATTGCTAAATTACCGTTTTCAATTATTCCCATTTTATGAATATAACTGCCTCTTTCAGTATGATAATGAGAATGAAAAGTACCAACAATACATGACATCGGCTCCGCAAGAGATCCATAAAAAAAAGCATCACCATTATAATTTAAAAGACAATTATGCTCCATAACTTCATTTGGAATTATTATATAAGCAGCATTCCCGCCAAAATATTGATAAGAATAACCGGGTGCAGCTAAAGGATTCTCTTTTTTATTAATAGCCGGCTGAATAGAAAATTTATTTCCGGGTTTAAATTTACTTTTCCATTTTGAACCTACTTCAATTATTTCTCCGCAAAACTCATGCCCAATTATTATTGGATTTTTATTAATATCATTTGGTACTCTTTTATGTTCAGTCCCCTGTATTGCTGCTTTGTAAGAAGACATGCAGATACTGTCAGAAATAACATGAGCTAATATTTCATTATCTTTTATTTTTGGTAAATCAAATTCTTCGAGTCTCAAATCATTTTTACCATAAAGTCTAACTGCTTTTGTTTTCATATAAATCTCAATTCTTTAAAAATTTAATTTACTAATTTAATAAATCTATAATAAGCTTCATCCCAAATTTCATTTTCATGGGGCTCATACACCTCAATTGGAAAAGAATTTTTAATAACAGTTCTGGCTTGTTCCAGATTTTTAATTTCACCAAGTGCCAAAAGCTGAACCATAAGATTTCCGATTGCTGTTGCTTCTACCGGACCTGCAATAACTTTTTTTTGTGTAGAATTTGCAGTAAACTGATTAAGCATTTTATTCTGCGAACCGCCTCCAATAATATGAATCACCGAAAAACTATACTCAACAATATCTTCCAGTTCTTCAACTGCCATTCTATATTTTAATGCAAGACTTTCAAGTACGCATCGTACTATTTCTCCCTTTGTTTGCGGAATCTTCTGCTTAGTCTTTTTACAATAATCAATTATTTTTTCACACATCTTACCTGGGCTATAAAAAACATTATTATCAGGATCAATCAATGAGCCAAATGGTTTGACTTTCTCCGCTGACTGCACAAGCTCATTATAATCTAAAACTTTTTCTGTTTTATCCCATTCACGCTTACATTCCTGTAATATCCATAGACCCATTATATTTTTTAAAACCCGATAAGTATTATTTATTCCGCCTTCATTAGAATAATTTAATTTAAAGCTTTTATCATTAATTACAGGTTCAATTGATTCTACACCTAAAAGCGACCATGTTCCGCTGCTGATATATGCATATTTTTCACTTGATGCCGGCACAGAAACAACAGCGCTTCCGGTATCATGTTCACAAACAGCTATTACAGGTATTCTATTAGAATTAATTTCTGCAGCTACATCTTTCTTTAATTCACCAAGAACAGTACCGGGAACAATAATTTCAGTTAAAACATTATTTATTAAACCAATTTCTTCTAATATATTTTTTGCCCAGTCACGAGTTTTAACATTCAACATTTGACCTGTACTAGCAATAGTATACTCACTTTTCTTAACACCTGTAAGAAAATAATTTAATAAATCCGGTATAAAAAGCATTGTCTCAGCTTTATCATAAACAGGATGTTTTTTTTCCTTCATTGCTAAAAGCTGATAAATAGTATTAAATTTCTGAAAAGAAATACCAGTAGTTTTATAAATCATTTCTTTTGGGATATACTGAGATGCTATTTCTATCATACCTTCAGTTCTTGTATCTCTATAATGATAAGGATTGCTTAACAAATCTCCATTAGCATCCAATAAACCAAAATCAACGCCCCAAGTATCCGCTCCAATCCCTGCAATATCAGATCCCCCGCTACAAATACATTTAGAAATTCCCTGCTTCATTTCATAAAAAAGTCTTAATATATCCCAATAAAAACTATTGTTTATGGTTACTGGATAATTTGGAAATCTATGTATTTCTGAAATATTAATCTTATTCCCGTTAAATTTACCAAGTATTGCACGGCCACTGCTGGCACCATAATCAAAAGCCAGAACTTTTAACAAAATATTTAGATCTCCTTTTTTTCTTTAAATTTCTAAACACTATTTATATTGATTTATATTGAAGAATTGAACAAAAAAAAGCAAGTGCCAGTCCCTGCCCCCATCCCTGTATCCTTTTTTTAGGCACCTTTTTATAGCTTTCCTGATCAATCATAACTGCTGTTCCTGCTGAGACATTTTTAACAGTACCGTCACTGGAAATATTATTAGATATACCTTCAAATGCTTTTATTATATATTTCTCATGAAGAGGATGTTCATTTACAACTAAACTTGCAGCAATCCCGGCTGATGCAGATAATTCTAGATAGGAAGCATTGTCATTTAAAATCGTATGCCATAAACCTTCAGGTGACTGCAGTCTTACTAATGCACTTAATTGATCTCTTAATGAACCTTCTATCCTCATAAACATGGGATATAAATAATTAATTAATTTTAATGCTTCAGCCATAGTTAAAGCAGCCCAAGCATTACCTCTTGCCCAGAATATTGCCGACATATTATTTTGATTGATATTATCCCATCCATGATAATAAAGATTGGTTTTTTCATCCTGCAAAAATTCTTCATGCCAATAATACTGGTTTAAACCGTCATTTATATAATCATCATTTTTTAATTTTATTCCCATTCGTAAAAGAAAATAAGCAGCCATAAATAAAGTATCAGCCCATGCTTGTTCAGGAAAATCAGCTTCTTGAGATACTGTATGTTGAAATACATTATCTCCAAAACGAATAGCTTTATTTTTCAAATATTCAGTTTTATTTACAGCTATATCAAGATATTTATTATCCCCTGTTGCTTCATGAAGAGTAATCATTGTATGCCCCATTGAAACGGCATTAATTGTAAACTCAGGTAACCCTATTTCAAGATATTCATCTACCCATTTAATAAGAAAATCTAAATAATCCTTATTTTGTGTTACTTCCCATGCTTTACAAATTCCATAAAAAGCAACACCGCATGGCCAATCCCATGTAAAATCAATCTGCATAGTCCGTTTCACAATTTTATCGATTATTATTTTTATTTCTTTTTTATTATATTTAAATTCCGCTGTTTTCAATTATGATCACCCTATTCATTTTATTTTTATTATAATTAAATAAAAATATTTTCTAGCCTTTTAATCCAGTAGTGCTTATTCCTTCTACTAAATATTTTTGAAAAAAAATAAAAACAATAAGTATTGGTATTAAAGATAATGTTCCCATAGCAAATATTGCTCCCCAGTCAGTGCCAGTCACCGGATCAGCAAACATCCTAAGCGCCAAAGAAACTGTATATAACTTTGGTTTATTTAAATAAAGTAAAGGTCCTAAAAAATCATCCCATCTCCAATAAAAACTAAAAATTGTTGTTGTAATAAGAGCTG
>CAZYID010000043.1:0-19013 GCA_964646595.1 uncultured Spirochaetales bacterium
TTGAAACAGGTGAAGCAAGATCTGTTATGCATTTTTCACTTTTAGTTGGTTATGGCGCAAATGCAATAGCTCCATATCTTGCTTTCCAAACACTTACTAAATTAAAAGAAAATAAAGCAATCGGAGATGAAGTAGCACTTGAAAATGCAATTGACAATTATATAAATGCAATAAAAAAAGGTTTATTAAAAACATTATCAAGGATGGGTATATCTACATTAAGAAGTTATCAAGGTGCCCAGATTTTTGAAGCAGTAGGAGTTAAAGAGGATATTATAAATAAACATTTTACCGGTACGGTTTCAAGGATTGGCGGAATTGATTATGATATTATTGCAAAAGAAGTAAAGATGAGACATAAAATGGCATTTCCGGAATCAGATAAAAACAAAAAGGAAGAAGGAATTTTATTACAGCCTTTGGAATATGCAGGAAATTTTCATTATAGAAGAAAAGGTGAAAGACATTTATGGAATCCAATTACTATTTCAAAACTTCATGATAGTGTAAGAAGAAGTAATTATCAGACATTTAAAGAATATTCAAATATGATTAATCATCAGGAAAAGGCTATTTACACTTTAAGGGGAATGCTTAAATTTAAAAAAGTAAAACCTATCCCTATTGAAAAAGTAGAACCTGTTGAAAATATATTAAAGAGATTTGTATCAGGAGCAATGTCTTTTGGTTCAATCAGCAAGGAAGCGCATGAGACTCTTGCAATTGCAATGAATAGAATAGGCGGAATGAGTAACAGCGGTGAAGGAGGCGAGGATCCGAAAAGATTTAAACCTTTACCAAATGGGGACAGTGTATGTTCTGCAATTAAACAGGTCGCTTCAGGAAGATTTGGTGTCAGTATAAATTATTTATCAAATGCAAAGGAACTTCAGATTAAAATTGCACAGGGAGCAAAACCCGGAGAAGGGGGACAGTTGCCCGGGCATAAAGTCAATGAAGTAATTGCTCAGGTTAGAAATTCTACACCTGGAGTTACTCTTATTTCACCTCCACCGCATCATGATATTTATTCGATTGAAGATATAGCACAATTAATTTTTGATTTAAAAAATGCAAATACAGATGCAAGGATATCTGTAAAATTAGTTTCTGAAGTAGGAGTTGCAACTATTGCTGCAGGTGTAGCTAAAGCTAAATCTGATATGATTTTAATCTCCGGATATGACGGCGGAACCGGTGCTTCTCCATTAACATCGATACAGCATGCAGGAATACCATGGGAGCTTGGATTAGCAGAAACACAGCAGGTACTTGTTGAAAATAAATTAAGGGATAAGGTAAGAGTACAGGTTGATGGAAATCTAAAAACCGGCAGGGATATTGTAATTGGAGCAATTTTCGGGGCAGAAGAGTTTGGTTTTGCAACAGGAGCATTAGTTGCAATGGGATGTTGTATGCTTCGTAAATGTCATTTAAATACATGTACTACAGGTATTGCAACTCAGGATCCTGATATGAGAAGATTGTTTAAAGGGAAACCGGAACATGTAATAAATTTTTTAAGATTTATTGCAGAAGAAGCGCGGGAATATATGGCGGAAATCGGAATCAGTAAAATAGATGATTTGATTGGTAGAACTGATTTGCTGGAAGTTAATAAAGATATAGTTCATTGGAAAGCAAACAGTATTGATTTTTCTAAGATTCTTTATAGCAATCCTGAAAAACCAATTACAATCAGATGTTCAGAAAAACAGGATCATATGTTAGATACATCTTTAGATAAAAATCTTTTAATTGATATTGCACAGGATGCAATTAATGGAAAAAATAAAGTAATAAAAGAGTTAACAATAAAAAATGTTCATAGAACAGTTGGAACAATGCTAAGTGGAATTATAGCAAAAAAATACGGTGAAAATGGATTGCCTGATGATACAATTCATTTTAAGTTTAATGGTGCTGCAGGCCAGAGTTTTGGAGCAATGCTTGCTAAAGGGATAACTCTTGAACTTGAAGGATTTGCTAATGATTATCTTGGTAAAGGACTATCAGGAGGAAGAATAATTGTATATCCTCCAAAAAGAAGTAATATTTTACCAAGTGAAAATATAGTTGTTGGTAATACATTGTTATACGGCGCAATTAAAGGAGAAGTTTTTATTAGAGGTGGAGCCGGAGAAAGATTTGCTGTTAGAAACAGCGGAGTAACAGCTGTAGTAGAGGGTGTAGGTGATCATGGTTGCGAATATATGACGGGAGGAACAGTTGTAGTATTAGGCAATACAGGAAGAAATTTTGCTGCCGGCATGAGCGGAGGTTTAGCTTATGTTTTTGATAATAATCAATTATTTGATACCTATTGTAATTTGGATATGGTTGATTTGTTGCCTTTAACTGAAGAAGAAGATATTATTATTTTAAAAGAATTAATATTAAAACATTATAATTATACAGGAAGTCAAAAAGCATATCAAATTTTAGAATCTTGGGAAGATTCAATAGAGAGATTTGTTAAGGTGTTTCCAATTGATTATAGAAGAGCTTTAGAAAGAATAAAACAACAGGAATTAACTCAAGCTGTAACAATTGATGTTACCGAGGAGGTTTATCGTGGCTAGTATAAAGAAAAATTTAACTAATTATAAAAAATTTCCGCGTGAGGATTTTAAATATAGAAGTGTAACAGAAAGATTAAAAGATTATAAAACTATTTATAAAGAATATACTGAAGATTATATAAAACTTCAGGCATCACGCTGTCAGGATTGCGGTATACCTTTTTGTCATGGTTTTGGATGTCCTGTTTCAAATATGATTCCTGATTTTAATGATCTTGTATATAGAGGTTTATGGAAAGATGCACTTGATATACTGCATAGTACTAATAATTTTCCAGAGATTACAGGAATAGTATGTCCTGCATTATGTGAAGAATCCTGTACTTTAAACATTGGAATGGAGCCTGTAACTATTAAAAATATTGAGCTTGCTATAATTGAAAAAGGTTTTGCTAATGGCTGGATTGTACCTGAACTCCCAAAAGTACGAACTAATAAAAATGTAGCTATTATTGGTTCTGGACCTGCAGGTCTGGTTGCAGCGCAGGATTTAAACAGAAAAGGACATAAGGTAACAGTTTTTGAAAAAGATAAAAAACCCGGTGGTTTTTTAAGATATGGTATACCTGATTTTAAACTTGAAAAGAATGTTATTGACAGGCGTATAAATCAACTTGTAGCTGAAGGAATTGAATTTAAAACAGGCGTTTATGCCGGAGAAGATATTAAAGTTAGTGAATTAAAAAAGAATTATAATGCAATCTTATTGACATGTGGAAGCAGGGATTCCAGAGATCTTACTATAAAGGGTAGAAATTTTGAAGGAATTTATTTTGCAACTGATTATCTAACTCAATCAAATAATAGAGTTGCCGGAGAAAAATTTTCACAGGAAGAGTTAATTGATGCTAAAGATAAAAATGTTGTAGTAATAGGCGGAGGGGATACCGGAGCTGATTGTATTGGAACAGCAAGAAGACAGGGAGCAAAAAATATTTATCAATTAGAAATATTACCTGAACCTCCTGAAGGCAGAGCAGATGATACTCCCTGGCCGATGTTTGCAAAGAAACTGCGAACTAGTTCTTCACATCAGGAAGGTTGCGAAAGATATTGGTCTGTTTTAACTAAAGAGTTTATTGGTGAAAATGGAAAAGTAAAAAAGATAAACGGTTTATCAGTTGAGTGGATAAATAAAGGCGGCAAACTATCAATGAAAGAAAAGCCTGGAACAGAATTTGAATATAAAGCAGACCTGGTATTGCTTGCAATGGGATTTGTTCATCCGGTTCATGATAAAATGATAAAGGATTTGAATATTGATCTTGATGAAAGAGGTAATATTAAAACTGATAATTTTGGTTTTGGTAAAACCAGTGTAAATGGTGTTTTTGCAGCTGGAGATGCAGCAAGAGGTGCCTCTTTAGTTGTCTGGGCTTTTTCTCATGCCAAGGATGTATCAAATATAATTGATCAATATTTACAAAACAAATGATTATTCTATCTACACAAAACTATACCAAATGGTATGGTGAAAAATCATAAAGAAGGTTTATATTTATTACGAAGAGTAAATATAACAGGGAGAATAAAATGTGTAGATGGACTGAAACAATTTCTGATAAAGAACATATCAATAAAATTTTTAGTATTATTGCCAGCCAGGGTTTGAATTCGAACAACTATGCTGTGATTAAAACATATACTGGAGAAACATTTGAAGGTTTTTACAGCGGATTATTTTCTGAAAGCAATAGATTGGAAAGTTATAAAAATGGTATCCCGGAAAAATTTAAATTTGGTATAAATATTCAAAAAAATAATGGTTTAGAACAAATAGTTGATGCATTGGATATCTATGAAATAAAATTTTATGAAAAAGAAAATGCAGTAAATAAACCTTTTTTGGAAAAAATTTTAGCAATTTAAATAAAAAAATTATTTTAATTTAAAAAAAATAACAAAAACATAATTAATCCCTTTCAATAATTTTTAAAATAAAATTTTTTTAAACATTTATAATCATTCCCAAAATGAAATCAAAGTAGTAATATAACTCTATTCAATTAAAATTTATTTTTTATTATTTATTAATAAGGTTTGCTAAATATGGGAAATGATTTTTTAATTACAACAATATCCAGAACTAAAAATATTCATGGATATTATGCAAGAGTTAAAAGCAGTTTAACAGATGCTCAAAATAAACATAAGATGAATATAATTTCTACTACAATTTTTTCAAGAGCAATGATAGCAACAACATTGTTAAGCGGTAATTTAAAAAATAAAAAAGATTATCTATCAGTTTTATGGAATTGTACTGGTCCTGTTAAAAAGATTTTTTGTGAAGCAAATTATGAAGGTAATATAAGAGGATATATAGAAAATACAGATCTTCAGTTAATAAAAGAAAGTACATATGATAATAATCTTAAAGCAGAACCATACGTTGGTTTTGGAGAAATAATTGTTTCAAGAAATAGTTTTGATAATAGGCCTCCTTATAATTCAGTTGTTGTTATTGAGACAGGTGAAATTGCACAGGATATTTCTTTGTATTTAGATCAGGCATTACAGATTCAATCTGCTTTAAAAATAGGTTTTTCTGTAAACAAATCAAATGAAATTGAAACAGCAGGCGGTATTTTATTTATGGCTTTACCCGGTGCAAGTGAAAGTGAATTGATGGACATTTATCATGCTTTTGAATCTATTGGTTCAATAACTGATGTGTTAAAATCAGATGCATCTCTTGTAAATAAACAATTTAAAAAATTAGGTTTAGAAATAATAAATACTAAAGAGATTAAATTTCAATGTACATGTAATAAAGATAAGATTAAAGGCATTTTAAAAGGAATAGATAAAAAAGAACTAAAAAAATATATAGTTAAATTAGATGAAATTGAAGTTGCATGTCAATATTGTGCAAAAAAATATAATTTTACAATCGATAAAATTTAATTTTTTTCATTATTAATAAATATTTAACAACAAAAAAAATATGTTTTATTATAATAAAATTTTTATAAAAATATAATTGAGGATAATAATATGAAAATAGTGATAATTGGCGGAGGTAATGTAGGTGTCACTGTTGCTAAAAAACTTATTTATGAAGGTCATAATATAATAATAATAGAAGAAGATGAAAAAGTTGTAAAGAAGCTTGAAGATGAACTTGATGCATTGGTTATTCATAATAATGGTTTAGATATTAATATATTGAAAGAAGCAAAAATTCAAAATGCTTCTCTTTTTTTAGCAGTAACAAATAAAGATGATATTAACCTTATATCATGTTATCTGGCTAGAAAATTGTGTAATGAAGAAATGATGATTATAGCAAAAGTAGATAATTCGAACCTTTATTTTGATAAAGAAAAAATCACTCCAAATGATTTTGGAATTGATATGATTATTGACCAAAATGAACTTTCAATTCAAAAAATATTAACATTAATTGATAATCCGGAAGTTATTGAAATGGTTAATTATACAGGAGAAACTCAACTTATTGGAATAAAAATTAAAAAGGATTTTCAATTTATAGGCAAATCTTTAAAAGATATTGGTAAAAATAATGAATTGTTTAAAAAAGCAAGAGTTGTAGCAATTAATAGAAATGAAAACATAATAATACCAAAAGGAACAGATATAATATTACCAAGAGATAAAATATTTATTATTGGCAGTAAAGATATAGTGGGTAAAATAATTAAATCTTATTTTGAACCAAGTATAATATCAAAGAATATTGTTATTGTCGGGGGTAATAAAATTGGGGAAGAATTAGCAAAGCGTTTAATAAAATTAAATAAAAAAGTAACAATTATTGATTCAAACAAGAACCGATGTATTGAACTTTCAAAAGAATTAAATCACGTTCAAATAATTTATGGATCAGGTACAGATTTGAGTTCATTAAGAGAAATTGAAATTGATAAGTCTTTTTTTGTATGTGTAACAAATGAGGATGAGCATAATATGATAGTATCTGCTATTGCAGAAAAGCATAGAGCATCAAAAACAGTGTGTTTTATTCGTAATATTACTCTTGCTCCTATCATTCATAGTATGCCTGCAATAGATACTGTTCTTTCTCCGCATTTACTTGCTGTTGGTGAAATTTTACGATTTTGTAAAAAAGGAGATATAATTTCAGTAACTTCTTTTTCGGAAATAAATGCAGAAACAATTGGTGTATTAATATCAGAAAAAATATCAATACTAAACAAACCCTTAGAGAAAATAAAATTTCCGGACGGAATGATAATTGGTGTAATTATTAGAGATAATAAGGTGATAATTCCATCCGGGAAAAATTGCTTAAAATTAAATGATAAAGTAATTATTTTCATTTTACCATCAGTATATCCGGAAGCTGAAAAGATATTTTTAAAAAAGAAATTTTTAGGATAATTAATGAATTGGAAAATAATTTTTAAACTTCAAGGATTTTTATTAATAGTTTTATCAATTATGATGATTTTCCCGTTATTTTTTTCTCTATTTTATAATAGTAATGATACATTAGCAATATTACTAAGCATAATAATAACATTAGTAACAGGATTAATTCTTGCTATTTTATTTAAATCACAAGCTGAAATAAGAGCCAGAGAAGGATTTGTAATAGTTTCAATGGGATGGATATTTGCGGCATGTTTTGGTGCTTTACCTGCATTTATTCATGGTTCATTTGGTAATTATGATATACAGCTTTTAAATTATATTGATTGTGTTTTTGAAGCAATGTCAGGTTTTACAACAACCGGTGCAACAATTCTTACAAAAATTGAGGGAATGCCTGAAGGATTACTTTTTTGGAGGAGCTTGACTCACTGGTTAGGCGGCATGGGTATAATTTTATTAACAATTGCTATTTTGCCTATATTTGGATTAACTTCCGGACAGCTTTATAGAGCTGAAGTCCCGGGACCAACTAAAGATAAGTTAAGTCCAAAAATAAAAGATACGGCTAAAATTTTATGGTTCATATATTGTGGAATGACTGTTTTACAAACTGCATTTTTAATGCTTGGAGGCATGAGTCTTTATGATGCTTTATGTCATACTTTTGGCACATTAGCAACCGGTGGTTTTTCCACACTTAATGCATCTGTTGGCGGATATAGAAATCTTTATTTTGAAATAGTTATTATTATTTTTATGTATTTAGCAGGAATTAATTTTGTTCTTCATTTTAAATTAATTTCGGGTAATTTTAAAGATTTTTTTAAAGATAGAGAATGGCATTTTTATACAATTGTATTAATAATAGTAATTCTATTAGTAACATTAAATATTCATTTTTACAATTATGATTCTGAAACATTGCTGAAATATAAAGAATTAGCTGATTATAAAAATAGTTTTTGGTATTCATTAAGACATGCTGCTTTTCAAGTAGTTTCGATAACAACTACAACAGGATTTTGTACAGCAGATTTTGATCTTTGGCCTTCTTTTTCAAAGTTGTTGCTTATTCTTATGATGTTTTTTGGAAGTTGTGCCGGATCAACAGGAGGCGGAGTAAAACAGATCAGGATAATGATATTAATTAAGAATATAATTAATGAGATAAAAAAACTCGCTCATCCAAAGGAAATATATTCTATAAAAATCGGAGATAATTTTATACGAGATAATGTTGTTAAAAATGTTGTAGCTCTTGTTTTATTGTTTATTTCTATTTTTATATGCACTACATTGTTTTTAGCTTTTCAAGGCTATGATATTGTAACATCTTTTTCGGCTTCAATTGCAACTCTCGGTAACATTGGGCCGGGTTTAGCAAGAGTAGGCGCTATTGAAAATTATGCTTTTTTTGATCCAATTAGTAAGATTGTTTTAATATTTTCAATGTTATTTGGAAGACTTGAAGTTTACTCAGTATTGATTCTTTTTTATTCAATTTTTCACAGGAAATAGATTAGGAAAATAGTTTTTCGGTGTACACCTGATAGTAAGGTCAATACTTTTTAATATTTAATATGTTTTTATTTAAGTTGAAGTTTCATTTAAAAGATATTAAAAAAGTTAAATTGATTTTAATTAAAGAAAAATTTAATTTTTCTTTTTAAACAACATGGTACCCCCATAAGAAAAACTTAAAAAAAATATTTTTATTTGAGTATATATTGGATATATTCTCTAAATAATTTAACAATCTCATCTGATTCTTTGTTAACCATTACAAGTTTTGTAAATGCTCTATTTTTTTTTGACTTTTTATTTATCAGAGATTCATAATTGTTTTGTATTATTATTTTATATATCGTGGGAATAGAATAAGGTATATTATAGTCTCGTTTTGTTTTTGATATATTAATTTTTGTGTTTTCTGATTTTGCTTTCTTGCAAATATTTAGAATTTTAAATTTCCAGTAAGGAAGCATCTTATTTGGGGTTCTATTTGGCCTTTTTGACCTGTCTTTTATAGCTTTTATACCTCCTTCATTGTATCTTTTAGTCCATTTTTTAACAATTTTTACTGTTGTCTGAAATTTTTTTGCTGTAGGTTTGTATCCAATCTTTTTTGCTAAATTAACCATTTCATATCTGGTTTTAGAGATATCTTTGCAATTTTTATAAAAATCATAATATTTTATCTGCATAATTTAAAAAAGTAAATATTTTTTTAATATAAGATATACATAACATTTTATATAATTATTATTTAGATGTAAAGTGTATTTTTTAAATTAATAATAGATAATATATAGCGGGGGTATCATGTTCCTTAAAATAAAATTTAGTTATAAAAAAAATTGACACTTGCTTAATAGGCATTATAATTGAATATAATTTTTTAGCTAAAAAAATAAAAAGGAGGAATTTATAATGAAAAAATCTTTATTAAAACTTTTCATTATTTTACTGATTATTTCTTTAATACCTTTTGGGTGTAAGAAAGATGGCGGAAAAACAACAGGATCTGGAGTATTTAGTGATGTTTCTGTTGTTTTTTTCCCTGGTGGTAATGAAGGTGGAACATTTGCTTCTATAGTTTATAGAGGAGCAAAACTTGCAGAAGACGAGTTAGGTTGTAAAGTTGATTATGTATGGTCCGGATGGTCTCCTGAAAAAATGATTGCTCAATTTAAAGATGCAATTGCAAAAAAACCTGATGGTATTGCAATAATGGGACATCCTGGAGATGATGCTTATTTCTCTTTAGTAGAAGAAGCAGTAAATAAAGGTATAATTGTTACAAGCCAAAATGCAAATTTACCAAAAGTAGAAAATAAATTTGCAAGTAAAGGATTTGGATATGTTGGGCAAGAATTATATCCATCTGGATATAATCTTGGCAGAGGTGCTGCTGAAAGAGCAGCATTAAGAAAAGGTGATAGAGCAATGGTATGGGGTCTAATAGCTCAAGGTAATAGAGGACAAAGATCAAAAGGATGTGTTGACGCATTAAGAGACTTAGGAGTTATAGTTGATTATATTGAAATTTCTGATGACATTAATGCAGATGCAACACTTGGAACACCAGTTATAACAAGTTATATAGCAGCTAATCCTGATGTAAAATTAATAATAGCTGATCATGGCGCATTAACAGCTACTTTAGGAACATATTTAAAATCAGCTAATAAAAAACCAGGTGACATTTTTGGCGCTGGTTTTGATTTAAGCTCTGCAACAGCTGATGCAATTAAAGAAGGCTGGATAGGAGCTGTATTAGATCAACAGCCATTTTTACAAGGATTTTTACCTATTGTACAAATTTGTTTAACAAAAAAATATGGGTTTGCAGGTCTACATATTGATACAGGTTCTGCTATAATTGATAAAAGTAATATTGATTTAGTTGCTCCTTTAGCAGAAGCCGGTATAAGATAATAATAAATTAGGAGTATTTATGACTGGTAAAAATATTCAAAAGAATAAAAATCTTTTAGAAATGAAGAATATTTATAAGTCATTTGGAAAAGTTGACGTATTAAATGGAATTGATTTTGAAATTGGGAAAAATGAAATAATAGGATTATGCGGTGATAATGGTGCAGGTAAATCTACTTTAATTAAGTTGATTACAGGAGTACATAACCCAACTTCTGGAGAAATCTATTACAAAGGTAAAAAGATTACAATACATTCTGTAAAGAAATCAAGAGAAATGGGTATCGAAACAGTTTACCAGGAAAGAGCTTTAGCAGATTTACAGACATTATGGAGAAATATGTTTGCTGGTAGGGAAATAACAAATAAGTTTGGATTTATGAATGTTAAAAAACAAAAAGAAGAAACTAACCGATTATTAAGAGAGCATATGGGATTTACATCAAAAGCTATTACTATTGACTCCAGGGTAGTTTCACTTTCGGGTGGCGAAAAACAAGGGATTGCAATTGGAAGAGCTTTATATTTTAATGCAGATTTAATAATATTAGACGAACCTACTATGGGATTGTCTCTATCAGAAACAAAAAAGGTACTGGACTTTGTAAAGGATATTAAAACCAAAGGTAAATCTGCAATATTTATCAGTCATAATATATTTTTTGTTTATCCAATTGCTGATAGGTTTGTAATATTGGATAGAGGGAAAGTTGCCGGAAATTTTTTAAAGAAAAATTTATCACAAGATAATTTAGTAGAAAAAATGGTGCATTTAGCAAAAACAGGAAAATTAGAATAATTTTCATTTGCCTCTTTTTTTTATATTTGCTTTTTTTTTCTTAATGCCCATGGAAGTATTTCATGGGCAGTATATTAATGAATAATAATAGGAGAATTTGATAGTTATGTTAAAACCGTTGAAATATTATTTAAAGTTAAGAGAAGTGCAATTAGATATTAGTATTCTTGCTGTACTATTATTGATATTTTCAATTTTTATAATTGGTAATCCATCAGTATTTACAAAATATAATATTTATTATTCATTTTTGTCTACCATTCCTTTTTTTGGAATCATGGCTCTAGCAATGACTTTTGTTGTCAGTTTAGGATTAATTGACTTGTCGTTCCCGTCAGTTTTAGCATTTTCAGCCTGGATATTTGGTATGGTTTTTAAGGTTACAGGTAATATTTATTTAGCTATGCTTTGTTGTTTATTATTAGGTGTTGCAGCAGGTCTTTTAAATTGTTTGTTAATAGTAAAATTTAAGATTCCTTCAATTGTAGCGACTATTGGAACAATGTTTTTTTGGCGAGGTGTAGTGAATGTTTTTGCTCAAGGGATGAACATTTCATTAGTTAAAGCTAAAGATACTATATTATATAAACTTGCAGTTGGCAGGATTGCCGGAATTATTCCAGCTCAATCAATATGGTTTTTAGGATTAGGTGTTATTTTTTGGTTAGTTTTAAAGCGACATAAATTTGGTTCGCATTTATTATTTGTGGGGGATAATGAAGCAAGTTCTGAAATGATGGGAATAAATGTTAACCTTGTAAAAATTATTGTTTTTGTATGTATGGGATTTTTTGCTGCATTAGCCGGGATATTTTCAACATTAGAAGTAAATTATTTTTGGCCAAGTCAGGGTGCAGGATATTTAATGCCAACACTTGCAGCAGTTTTTATAGGCGGTACCAGTGTATATGGCGGTGAAGGTACTATTTTTGGAACAATAGTTGGTGTTATAATTATAGGTTCATTAGAAGCTGGAATAATTGCTATTGGTTTAACTGGTTTTTGGATTCAGCTAATATATGGAATGATAATAATATCATCAGTAACAATATATTCTGTACTTCTTAAAAATAGTAAATAAATTAAATAGCTTAATAATTTTAATTATAAAGTAAGTAGGAGTTATACTATTAAACAATGATTTTGTCCATTTGTTTGATAGCTTAACTTCCTAATAACAGAATGAAAGCAGTACTGTTATTAATATAATTATTTAAATAACAGTACTGCTTTTTTATATGGAAGTGAACTCATGCAAAATTTAGATTTTTGGAAATTTATTATTTATAATATCCTTAACATTTAATAACCATTTTTTCCTTTGTTGTAAAGAGCTTGTTACAATACAACTATAAATTTTTCTATAAAAATTTTTCACGCCGCAAAGTTCAAAAATACATTTTTTCCATAAACTCTCAAGAGGGTCGCCAAATACATTTTTTTCTCTATTTTCTGTAGTATTTGATGTGTTAAAAACTATCCCGATTTTTGCTTTTAATAATCCAATTGGTATCCCGTCTCCTTTATCGTTTTCATCAAATCTATAAGCAATATCAGGACGTATTATTCTATCAATCCATCCTTTTAAAATTGCAGGAGGTTGCCCCCACCAGTTGGGATGAATAATAACAATGCCGTCTGACTTATTTAATTCGCTACTGTAATTTAATATTTTTTTATCTACCAAGCCGTCTTTTGGTATCTCAACTGCATTTAATATTGGATCAAATTTTTCTTCATATAAATCATGATAATAAATTGTGTGATTATTTAGGTTAAGGACTTTAATTACTTGATCAGCAATTGCATGGTTAAAGCTTTTTTTATCAGGGTGTCCTAATATGACTGATATTATCATTAATACCTCTTAGATTTTTAATAAAAAATTAATTATATCAGTCAAATTATTATAATTCAACTAATTATTAATTTTAAAAATTATTTATTTTTAATAAAAGTGTTATTTTGATATTCAAAAAAAGCTGTTTCTAATTCTTTTTGTGTATTCATTACAATAGGACCATACCATGCAACAGGTTCTTTTAAAGGTTTGCCTGAGAAAAATAAAAATCTAACCGGTTTAACTTTTGTTTCAACAATGATCTGATCTCCATCTTCAAAATGCACAAGAGTACCGTTTGAAAATGTATTTTTTTCTTTACAAAAATAGCTCTGTCCCTCAATGACATATAAAAAAACAGTATAACCTTTTTTTGTTGATAGAATTAACTTTGAGTTTGATGGTATAAAAACATCAAGGTATTCGGGATCTGCGATTAAATCATCAACAGGTCCTTTTTTATTATTATATGAACCGCATATTATTTTTATTTTTATACTATTTTTCAGTGTTATTTCCGGAATATCATTACTTTTAATTTCCTGATATCTAGGATCCATCATTTTGTAGGAAGCAGGAAGATTTAACCAGAGCTGAAATCCATACATTGCATTATTTTTGTTTCCTTTGGGCATTTCCTGATGAATAATACCGCTTCCAGCTGTCATCCATTGCACATCTCCGGAAGAAATTATTCCGCCGTTACCAAGACTGTCTTTATGTTCTACAACTCCATCAATTACATATGTTATTGTCTCAATTCCTCTATGCGGATGCCATGGAAATCCCTTGATATATTCTTCTTTTTTATCAGAGCGAAAATCATCAAATAGTAAAAATGGATCAAATTGAGGAACTTCATCAAAGCCAATAGCTCTTTTTAAATAAACTCCAGCACCTTCTATAACACTTTTACTTTTAAAAAAAGTTTTTATTTTTCTTGTTTTCACTATGAGGTTTCCTTTGTTTATTATCTAATCCTCATTTCTCACAAGCCCTTGGTTTGAAAGTTGTATTTTTTGCCCTGATAAGTATTTACTTCTGCACTCGATCCTCACATAGTGTTACTATGCTGCGAGTCTCGTTTAGTCGTAATTCCTTATCAGAACAAAATCTACGACGTTTCAATCTCAAGGCTTGTGAGAAAAGCGGTCTAATAATATTTTCTTATTATTTGTTTTATTATTCAATATTTAAAGTCTTGAATTTATTGACTATTTTCTCCTGTTCGGGTAGGTTAAGAACCTTCTCTGCACAAGAAGAGTTTTGTATACGTTTGCTTGAGGGAAACATATTAAACGCAGATAATTAATTGATATAAAATGTTGCAATAATAAATTTTTTTTTTTGTGAGAATGCCATTCGAAGTGAAAAAGTGAGCTATGAGTCGTTTTGTCCCGAGTATTCCCGAGGGAAGGCTCATGCTCTTCCGGAGGTTCACATTTTTGCACTTAAGCAGCGTTTTGATAGGCATGCATCATTCTATAATTTTATATATTGAGTTGTAATCCTTTTCCATACTTTGCAAAATAGGTAATTCTGAAAAAGTTTTAATCTCACGCATAGCCAATGGCGAGCTTGAACATAATCCTGATATGGCGTCCGGAACTAAATCAAATTGCTTTTTAAGAATATGAATACCGCCAAAAACAGCAGATGAATCCGGGGCACAAAATATTAGTTTATGGATACGATCACGCACATCAGGCATCTTGAGTAACATAGCAGTTTCCCGCTGAAGTATTCCATCTGCAAACTCAATAACCAAATAGTTTTTTGGATTGTTTCCGTATTTCATATCAAATGATTGAAACATCCATAACAATTTATCCGGTTCCATTAAATAACTTGACGGATAACCAAAATAAGTAAAATCAGCAATATGTTCAGCGCCACAATCATTCATTAAGAGTATGTCTTTCAAGGAGGCTGTTCCAGTAATTTTAGCAGCTCTTACGTTTTTTCCACTAGAAGTAATTGCATAACAACATGCTGCCGCTGCTTGAGTTTTACCACTATTCATGGTTGAGCCGATACAAAGGATAACTTTTGCTCTAGGTTTTTTTTGTGCTCTGTTTTTTGGATTTATTAGTATATAATTTCGTGTATTTATTACGTTTCTTTCAGAATCGCAAACATAACCCAGGAAATGCACTTTTGTGGGAACACTAATCATTTGGTTTCGCGATTTAACCTCACCAACAATACCACCTTGGCTGAAAAGGTCAATATACTTAGTAATAGAATTGGGAACAAGGCCTTCAAACTGATCTGGGGCGTAGCGGTTTCCAAAAACAAAAATCATACGTGTCCCTATGTTGATTGTATGTAACCGAGCTGATTTGCTTTCAACTTTTTTGTGACGGCCTATTTCACAAACCTCACCAAAAATAAGATCTCCAACCTCTGGTTTTTTTTTGATCGAATCATCATATTGTTTTATCTTTGACTTTGGCACAGAAAAAGTGGAACTTGGAATAATGCAATTGGATTTAATTTTTTTTATATTCATTTAAATTTCCCGATTAACGTATAATTGTAATATGTTTATTAAATATTGATTATACTGTAAAAATGAAGTGCAGTATATAACAATATATTTTTACTAATTTTTATCTATTTTAAAAAAATTATTATTTTATATCAGTAAGCTCATTTATATTAATTTCAATCATATATAATTTAATTGATTCATCTTTTATTATTATAAATTATCTGATAAATATTTTTCAGCTTCTTTTAATGTCACATAGCAAAACTTAGCATAATTTTTATGTATTTTTATTATTTCATTTTTACACGCTAAAATAAATTCTTTATTGTTCCAGGTTTTTATTTCATTCACTACTTTTTCAAGGCATTCTTTCTTATAACTAATTTGACCGATAATGTGAACAAGCATTTCTTTTGTTTTTTTATTACTACTATTTTGTAAAACATCTTTTAGTATTGGAAGTAATTCTTCCGGGTGAGTACGTCCTCTTAGTTCTAATCCGTGTAGAATCCTTTTTTCCATATCTGAATTACATTTTTTTAAAGTATTTTTTACCCAGGCAAATACTGGTTTTGAGTTTTTTTCACCTATTTGTTTTATGGCGCCTGTTAAGCCATTTTTTACTGAATGGTGTGTATCTTTAAGAAAATTATCAAGTCTGTTTTTTACTGCATTAAAGTCATATTTTCCTATCTCGCCCAGAGTATAAACAACAGTTTGTCTAATTTTTTCATTATTCGAGATAGCAAGTTTATCTAAAATAGATAATATTATTGGTTTATAATTTTCTTTTGTATTATAGAATTTTCCTAAAATTAAATAACAATTTTTTCTTATATAAGTATCATAATCAGAAGAAAATTTTTTAATAACATTTGTCTTTTCTTTAATTAAATCTTGAAGAATTTCATTTTCCATTTGGTTATAAAATTGTTTACGTTCTGAAGCAGAAAGATCATAGTAACCCATAACATTTTTTAGTTTTAAGTTGAGATAAGATAGCAGTTTACATATGGTGTATCTTAATTCTTAAAACATTCTCCTTTGATTTTTTTTATAAATGTTTATCAAGCTTTATTATTATGATTTAAAAGTTAAGTTGTAACATTTTTTTATGATTCTTTCATTTCTCTATTTCTACTCCAAAATTGAGTCATGCCTGAACCAAAATTTTTATTAGGACGTTCAATAAAACTAAATTTTTTATAAAATTTTTCTAATCCTTTTGTTGCCATTAATCCAACATCAATACGGAGCTCATTATATTTTGCAGGTTTTGGAAGATTATTATTAAATTTAAAATTATTCATTATTTTCCTAATAATAAAAGATTAACTGTTATAAAATATTGTTAAACAAAATAAAGTATATGCTTAACCAAAAAAGTATTATTTAATTTCCTCAAATATTTTTATTTTTTTATTATAATTATATACTATACCTGTATTAATCTCATAATAAAATCCATAGATATTTAATGTACCATTATCATAACGTTCTTCAATAAAGGGGTAAGTTAATAAATGATTCATTTGCTCTATTATATTTTCCTGTTCTACTAAAAATTCTATTTCAACTTTATCTTTATAACTGGAAATATTTTTTTCGGCTCTGATTTTTGCATTTTTTATTAATTCGAGCCATTTTTTAGTGTGTGGGATTTTATTTAATTCTTCTTCATTAAAAAAAAGAGATTTGCATCCACCGCAGTTTGTGTGACCGCAGATAATAATATTTTCAACATTTAAAACTAAAACTGCATATTCGATCGCTGAAGTAGTAGCTAAAAATTCTGAAGATAAACGGTAATTTGGTACAACATTAGCTATATTGCGTATTATAAATAAATCTCCAGGCTTACTGCTCGTAATTAAATTTGGATCAATTCGTGAATCAGAACAGGTTATAAATAATGTATGCGGTTTTTGTTCTTTTTCGAGTCTTTTAAATAGAGACTTATAATTTTGGAATTGTTTATTAGTAAAATGTTTTACGCCTTCAAAAAATACACTCATAAGTAATTTTGTTTACCTTTAATTTATTATTAAAAATATATATTAAAAATTAATAATTTTCAATGCTGACTTTTTGTTCTTAAATCAAGTTTTGCAAAGGAGTTATTAATATAAGTCATTTATGTTTTATTATATTTCGTTCTTTTCCTGTAATATTATTTACTTTTAGTCTAAAGATTTCTGTATTTAACCATGTGTCAGATTTTTGATTTACTTTTGTCATCATTTTTTTTATATCTTTTTCAAAATGATTTAATAATATTTTTATTGTTTCAATTTTTTTTGCTTCTTCATTAATAAACTCAATTGTACCTTTTATTATAACTGATCTAAACGAATGACCGCATTGATTTTCAAAAAATCCTTTGTCATCAAGAATAGTTAAACATACTTTAGGATTACTTTTTAAGAAATCAATTTTTTGTCCTTTTTTTGATCCATGAAAATATAAATATTTATTTTTTTCATCATACCCATAACTTAGAGTAACCACATAAGGATCATTGTCCTTGCATATTCCAAGTATTGCATATTTATTATTTTTTATTATATTTTCCTTGAGGTTAAAATCTTTTATTTCTCTGTCAGTTCTTAACATGTGATAAGACATATTTATTTCTCCCAATTTTAAAAATATTATTATTTAATGCTGGTTTATGGATATTTAAAGTTTATTAGAATAATCCCAGTTACAAAAATCAGTATTTATCAAAGTATTAAAATCAGTATTGTATTTTTCAGTCCAGCCTTTATTATTAAAAATTTTCATATATTTTTTTATAGTATTAAAAAGATCAAAAACATTTTTAGTAAATGGATCATCTGCGATAGGTTCACTGCTGAACTCAAATGACTGAATACCGTTTCGGAAATAAAATGAATATGGATTATAATTATTATCATAATTATAATCAGGAACATCTCTTTGAAAGCTTAGTCCTGATGCAATATAAGGCATCTCCTTAAAATGTTTTTGAAAATCTATAAGTGATTTATCCAAGTTTTTATAATTTTTTATATTACCCAATGTAACTTTAACACATGGCCATGATATCTTTTTTTGTTTCCTGATTTTATCAAGATCATTTGTTCTGATCCATTTTGCATTTCTTATTATCGGCGAAAAAAAATCTTTTTTTTTATTTATTGTATTATCACTCCATATGGAAATGGACTCATATCCAAGGATCTGATTTATTTTATTTTTTTTGCCTATAATACTTATTTTAATAAATACATCCTGTTCATAACAATCAAATTTTTTACCGGGTTGATAAATTGCAATGGGACCGTCAATAATTTTATAACCAATTTTTAGTTTTTTTCTTTCAGTATTCATATGTTTATATTATATCCTGCAAAAAATAAATTATACTATACTATACTGATAATTAAACATCAACTAATTTCCCTGACCGGAAGGTTGCGCCCTTGTTACCCGCTTTTTTGTTTGCTTTCAGCACGTCATTGTGAGCAAAGCGAAGCA
>CAZYID010000044.1:0-18918 GCA_964646595.1 uncultured Spirochaetales bacterium
AAAAACCTATCAAACCTCAGAGAAGAAATTTTGATAATTCAAAATATATGATTGAGTGAATTTCTTCTTTATAATATAATTATTTTATTTTTCTTCTTAAAATCCCATATAATCCTGGAAATTTGTTTTATATCACACAGAGTTGTTTGATTATATACAGAGCCTGTTTGAATTCAAACATTCTTTAAAAGTTTTTTTACTTTATTTATAAAAAATTATTAAATTTCCTCGAATTATAATAAAAATCGTTAAAAATAATAAAAAAAAATAGATATAATATGAAAATGTAAAGATTTCTGTTCTTTTAAAGAAAATTCTGTTCTTTTTTTGTTTTATTAGTTGGTATTGTAATTGCTCTATCTTTTATTCGTGAATTAATATGAATTTGATTTTATTTATTGGAGGAAAAAAATGAAGAAATTTTTAATCATTATATTTCTTCTTTTGTAATTGGTTTTAAACAGTTTAGTGGCAAAAGAAAAAATTATTGTTGGCGGGACTGGCGCATGCCAGGATTTGGTAAGAGCATTAGCGAAAGCATTTATGGCTGAAAATGACGGTACTGTAGAAGTTCCTGATAGTATTGGTTCAAGCGGCGGTATAAAAGCAGCAGGAAAGGATGCGATTAATATTGGCAGAGTTGCAAGAAAATTAAAAGATAGTGAAAAGGGATATAATTTGAATTATAAAGAGTTTGCTTTATCTCCTGTAGTTTTTGGTACAAAGTCTGATGTTGGTGTAACCAATTTAAGCTCTTTAGAGATTAACAAGATATACTCCGGTGAAATAAAGAACTGGAAAGAAGTTGGCGGAAAAGATCTTAAGATATATGTTATAGGACGTGAAAAAGGAGACAGCTCATTGGATGAAATTTTAAAATCATTAAAAGGATTTGATAAAGTAAAATTTCCTGAAAATGTAATTATTGCTTTAAAGGATCAGGATATGATTGATAAAATTAAAGGTAAAGATGGAACAATTGGATTTGGAACTTTATCAAATTTTAAAAGCAGCAATCTAAAGTTATTTTCAATTGATAAGGTCTCTCCAACCATTCAAAATGTTCAGAATAATAGATATAAGGTTTATTCAACATTTGCGTTTGTATATAAAAATCTTTCCGGGTTATCAAAAAATTTTGTTAATTACGTTTTTAGCAGTAAAGGTAAAAAAATTATTAATAGCAATTATTGTGCTGCTAAATAACTTTATTAATTAAATTGATAAATGGAGTTTTGTAATGAAAAAACAATTTATAAAAGAGGATAAGAATTTTTTTTTCAAATCTTTATTTGCGTTATTTACGATAAAATCTATTAAGAAAAAGATAATATACACATGTATGATTTTACTTGTTGTTTCTTCATTAATAATATGTTTTTTTTCAGTAAATATGACAATAAAGGATAAAAAAAGTTCTCTTTCCGAAAGGATGGAAGCTATATGTGTAACTATGATAAAAGGAATATCAGCGAAATCAAATGATCTTAAAAGAGAAGTAGAACTTATTGCTAATAGTAATGAATTAGGTTCTTATATAACTACTTTTGATGAAAATTATATTTCTCAACTATTTATTGATAAAAGCGATTTATTTTATGAAATTTCATATATCAATACATTTTATGAAGAAGAGTTAAAAGTATTAAACGGAGAGTCTTCAGATGAATATGCAGCTTATAGAGACAATAAGGATTTTATTAGACTTGCGGATTCGGATGATACAGATTACATATATTCTGATGAGTTTATTTTAGATGATACTGTATATATAAGATTTTTTTATAAATTGAAAGATGAGTATCATGATGTGGTGGGATTTCTTAGCGGTGTAGTAAAAATAAATTTTTTAATAGAAGATTTAATATTAAAAGAATTTGAAAAGGCCGGATTTGTTTATGCAATTAACCAGCAGGGTAAAGTTTTAAATCACATTAATAAAGATAATGTTTTTAAAGTTATTAATGAAAAGAATAATGAAAAAAGCAATATAGTTATTGATATACGTCAATTGAGCAGTGGTTTTTTAAGAGCAGATATAATGGGTGTTGACGGCTGGATTTATTACATGCCTCATGAAGATTTTAAATGGTCTATTATAGCTACTCTTCCTTATGATCAGTTTATAAAACCTATAAATAAATTTTTGTTCTCTTTTGTGATTATTGTCATGCTATCATTAATTGGATGTTTATTTTTTGTGAATTTAATTTCTAATAAAATAACAAAAGGGCTCAGGATTGTAACAAACAATATTAAGAAAATTTCTGAAGGACAGATTTTTGCATTAAGAAAAGTAGAATTAAAACAAAAAGATGAAATTGGTGTTTTAGCTGAATCATTTAATCTAATGCTGGATTCGTTAACTTATCAACTTAAAATCATACAGCTAATCGCAGAAGGTGATCTTTCAATAAAAGTTAATGCAAAATCTGATAAAGATGTTTTTTCAAATGTTTTATCCGGCATGATTTCTTCTCTAAATGTTATAGTTTTAAGTATTAAAAATTCTGCAATTCAAGTTTCTGCCGGATCCAGTCAGGTTGCACAGGCAAGCCAGAGTTTATCACAGGGAGCAACAGAGCAAGCCAGCACATTAGAAGAGATTACCAGCTCAATTACAGAAATTTCAAGTCAGGCAAAACAAAATGCTAATAATGCAGATCATGGAAATAATCAGATGAAAGAGTTAGTATCAGCTATGGGTAGTATTAATAAAAGCGCTGATGATATTAAAAAAATAATCAAGGTAATTGATGATATTGCTTTTCAGACTAATTTATTAGCTTTAAATGCTAATGTTGAAGCAGCTCGCGCAGGAAAATATGGTAAAGGTTTTGCTGTTGTTGCAGAAGAGGTTAGAAATTTAGCATCAAGAAGTTCTCAAAGTGTAAAGGAAACAACAACAATGGTTGAAGAGACAATTAAAAATATTAAAACAGTAAATGATCTTGTTGAAACTACAGCAAAACAGTTAGAAGAGATCGTTGTTGCAAGTGAAGAACAGAGAGCAGGATTAAGTCAAATAAATTCTGGATTAGGGCCGATATCTCAGATAACTCAAGCAAATACAGCAAACGCTGAAGAGTCCTCAGCTGCATCTGAAGAGCTTGCATCACAAGCACAACAGTTGGAAGCTATTGTGTCAAGATTTATACTTTCTGATAATATGAATGAATTGGTTTCTAGTGAAAAATCATTTAAAGATGTAAAAGAAAAATTTAACGATGAAGTATTATTAACACAGGATAAAAGAGTTAATCACCAAATCAAGACTAAAAAACAAGAGAAATTAAATTATATTAAAGACCATGAAGGACAACTTAAAGCATCATATATTGATTATGAGGATATAAAAGGAGTAGATATAAAAAGAGAAACTCCGTTAATCAATCCGGATAATGTGATTAACCTTGATGATCAAAGTTTTGGCAAGTTTTAATTGTTATAATGGTAATATTAGGTTTTCAGGGAAAAACTTAGTATAACCATAGCTCTATTCCCATTTTACTTTTTCAAAATATATTGTAGAGTGTTTTTAAAATATTATTTTTTTTTTCATAAATAAATAATTTTTTTTATAATTTAATATTTAAAAATATGAAATTATATTAAAATATAATTAATCCTTTTAAAAGCAACAATCTAAAGTTATTTTCAATTGATAATGAATAAATTGAAAAATAAATATTTTTCATACATTTTATTATTCTTTATAACCATCACTTTAATTCCAATTATAATATTTCTTTTTACTCAGGATCAATATGCTTTTAGCTTGAGTCTAATTCCAATAGTATTAGCAGCTATAATATTATTTAAAATTTCAATTATTCATAAAATAAGTAAAACTAATTTTATTTGGGGAATAGTTTCGATTATTTATCCTTTATTTATTATTTTTATTATAGGTTTATTTGCTGTTATTTTTGAAAGACAAATAATTATCATTATTTATTATTTAAAAACAATAGATTTTTTTATCACATTGTTAGTTAGTTTTATTGTTTTGTTTTTTACAGAAGAAGCAATATTTAGAGGAATTTTTTGGTCTTTTTTTAACAGACTTGAATTATCTTTGCTTAAAAAAAATTTTATAATTAGTTTATTATTTGTCTTATGGCATATCCCTGTTATTATTCTTTTTTCAGACTTTCAATTAAAGTTGTTTGTAATTCCAATTTATTTTTTAAATATATTTTTATTTTCATTAGTTATTGGTATGCTCAGGCATTTTAGTAATTCAATTATTTTTGTTACTATCTGTCATGCTTTATGGAATACTCTAATTTATGCCTTTTTTGGTTTTGGAAAAAGTATAGGCGCTTGGGGGATAAAAAAATATTTTTTGTTTGATCCTGAAAGGGGATTGTTGGGAATTGTATTGCAAGGGTTAATAATTTTATTTTTAATATTTACAGCAAACATTAAACAGAGTAAAAATTGAATTTTTTCATTTTTGTTGTTTATACTTTATAACTATGTTAAAAAGTAATCTAATGAGGATGTTTTAATAGTACAAATTTGTATAACGTATGTAATAAAATAATCAAAAAAGTTCAAATTTGAATCATTTCATTATTTAAAACGGAGAAGTAAAATGCAGATTAGATATGCAAAATTTGAAGATATTGAATCCTTAGTGAAATTGCTAAGTGAATTATTCGCTATTGAAGAAGATTTTGAAGTCAATGAAGTAAAACAGCGGCAGGGATTAAAAATGCTTTTAGAAAATTCTGAAAATAATATCCTTCTTGTTGCAGAAAATGATAATGAAATTATTGGTTTTGTAAGTGTTCAGGTTATTATTTCTACTGCAGAAGGCGGAAAAGTCGGATTATTAGAGGATATGATCATAAAATCCAAGTATAGAAGCATGAAAATAGGCACAAAACTTATAAATAAAATGATGAAAATCAGCAAGGAAAAAGGACTGTTAAGACTTCAATTATTTGCAGATAAAAATAATAAAAAAGCATTAGATTTTTATAAAAAAACAGGATGGACTCAAACACAGCTTATTTATTTTCGCTATAAACATTAATTTTTTATATTTTTTTTACAGATATATTTTTTCCGGTTAACTGATAAGTTGGTATTATTCTTGCTTCTTAACTTATAAATTAATGGATTATATATATGAAATGTAAAAAAAATCATTGTCAAACTATATCGCTCTTATTTAATATAAATTTTGAACTCACCAAAAAACAAGAAATGGATACTACATTAAATAATATTTTAAATATTATTGCAAAACAAATGGGATTATTGAAAGGAATATTAACAATATTTAATCGGCAAAAAGCTGAAATTTCAATTCAATATTCTTATGGATTATCACCCAAAGAACAAATCAGGGGGAAATATGAAATAGGTGAGGGAATAATTGGAAAAGTTGTAAAAACAGGAGAGCCAATAATTGTTCCCAGTATTTCTAATGATCCTGTATTTTTAGATAAAACAGGGAGTCGTGAAAATATAGATAAAGAAAAAGTTTCTTTTATTTGTGTTCCAATAATGGATAAAAGTGAAGTAATAGGTACGTTAAGTGTTGATAAAATAATTTCAGAGAATAATTTACTAAATGAAAACTTAAATTTATTAACAATAATTACAGGAATGATTTTTCGTAATGTTAGGATACATCAATTAAATCAGGAAGAACAAGCTTTAGAAGAAGAAAACAGGAGACTTAATGAACAGTTGAAAGAAAAATATAAACCAAAAAATATTATTGGTAATTCTAAAGTTATGCAGAATGTTTACAGTTTAATTCATAAAATTTCTGTTTCCAGCACTACGGTATTAATTTTAGGAGAAAGTGGTGTTGGGAAAGAACTTGTTGCAAATTCTATTCATTATCAGAGTGATAGATTTGACAAACCGTTTATAAAAATAAATTGCGGAGCAATACCTGTTGATTTAGTCGAAAGTGAGTTGTTTGGTCATGAAAAGGGCGCATTTACAGGTGCTATAAATATGCGAAAAGGAAAATTTGAACAGGCGGATCAAGGTACAATTTTTATAGACGAAGTAGGAGAATTGTCTTTAGAGTTACAGGTAAAATTATTAAGAGTTTTACAGGAGAGAGAGATTGATAGAGTAGGCGGGGCAAAAACAATTAAAGTTGATGTAAGGATTATTGCTGCAACAAATAGAAATTTGGAAGAATTGGTTAACCAGGGTAAATTTAGGGAAGATCTTTATTACCGTTTAAATGTATTTCCCATAATAGTTCCTTCACTTAGGGAACGAAAAAGTGATATTCTTTTATTAACTGATTTTTTTATTCAAAGATATAATAAACAAAATAATAAAAATGTTCGCCGTATTTCAACTCCTGCAATTGATATGCTCATGAGTTATCACTGGCCAGGGAATGTACGTGAACTTGAAAATTGTATCGAAAGAGCGGTTATTTTAACCGAAGAAGGAGTTGTACATTCTTATCATCTTCCACCTACACTACAGACAGGGAAATCATCTAAAACTTCTTATAGTAATAAGATTGAAGATCATCTACAAAGTGTTGAGTATGAAATGATTGTGGAAGCTCTTAAAGAAACTCATGGGAATATGGCTAAATCAGCTAAAATGCTTGGATTAACAGAACGAATAATTGGGCTTCGTCTTAAAAAATACGGTATTAATTACAAGTCTTTTCGAAAATAACAATTACACTTTTAGTTTATCAAATTTTATATAATAATCCTTATCTTAAAATTTCCTACCAAAACGTAAGAATGTGTTTTTTATCATACATTTTAGTAGTTTTAAAATATTTAATTATTTCAAAGAAAAATTATTTTTTTTAAAAAAAATGCTGTAACTCATTACAAATCAATACGTTATGAGGTTTTCTATATTTTATTTAATTATTGGCACACTCCTTGCATTATAGAAAACAAAAACAAAAAGGAGGCAATTGTGCGAAAGGTTGCAATTTATGGAAAAGGCGGAATCGGCAAGTCAACTACAACACAAAACACTGTAGCAGGATTAGCAGAATTAGGGAAAAAAGTCATGGTTGTTGGATGTGATCCAAAAGCGGATTCTACCCGATTGTTGCTTGGAGGATTACATCAAGAGACAGTACTGGATACACTAAGAGAAGAAGGTGAAGATGTAGAATTAAATGATATACGTAAAGATGGATTTAAAGGAATTATTTGTGTTGAATCAGGCGGACCCGAGCCGGGTGTTGGATGCGCAGGCAGAGGAATCATAACAAGTATTAATTTACTGGAACAACTAGGCGCTTATGCAGAAAATGAGAATTTAGATTATGTATTTTATGATGTTCTGGGAGATGTCGTTTGCGGTGGTTTTGCTATGCCTATCAGAGAAGGGAAAGCTCAGGAAATTTATATTGTTGTATCCGGTGAAATGATGGCCATGTATGCAGCAAACAATATCTGCAAAGGTATTATGAAATTTGCAGAATCTGGAGGAGTAAGATTAGGAGGAGTAATTTGTAATAGTCGTAATGTGGATAATGAAGAAGCAATGATTGATGCATTCGCAAAAAAATTAGGAACACAAATGATTCATTTCGTGCCAAGAGATAATATGGTTCAGAGAGCAGAAATTAATAGGAAGACAGTTATAGATTTTGATCCTACACATGTGCAGGCAGGTGAATATCGAAGTTTGGCACAAAAGATTGAAGAAAATGAGATGTTTGTTATTCCTAAACCAATGCATACGGATGAACTTGAAAAATTACTTATTGAGTATGGCATTGCAAATTAATTAAGGAGGAGTAGAAATATGATAATGATAAGATCAATTATAAGACCTGAAAAAGTTGATTCTGTTTTATCAGCATTAATGGAGGCAGGATTCCCGGCAGTTACAAAAGTAAATGTTGTGGGAAGAGGAAAACAGAGAGGGATTAAAATCGGTGAAGTAACTTATGATGAAATCCCAAAAGAATTTTTAATAACTGTTATACCCTCTAAAGATAAAGACTTTGTTGTAAAAACAATAATTAAAGCAGCAAGAACAGGTGAAAAAGGATCATACGGAGATGGTAAAATTTTTATATCTCAAGTTGATGAAGTTTATACAGTAAGTTCCGGCATGAAAGAAGTAGAAGGGGAAGTGATTGAGGAGGTTAAGGTATGAAAGAAGTCATGGCTGTAATACGAATGAATATGATTAACAGTACAAAGCGTGCTCTTGCTGATGCAGGGATAACATCTTTGACTGCAAAAGAAGCATTAGGAAGAGGTTTAGGAGTGGTTGATATTAATGTTTTAAAAGGTGCAGAAAAGGGATATGAAGAAGCAATTTCACTTTTAGGAAACAGCCAGAGGCTTATTCCAAAGAGGATTATAAAAACTATTGTGCCTGATAAGCTTGTTAAAAAAGTTGTTGATACTATTATTTCTGTTAATCAGACAGGGAAATCAGGTGACGGAAAAATATTTATCATGCCAATGTTTGATGCAGTTAGAGTAAGAACAGGTGAGAATGGAGATACTGTTCTTGATGAAGTTTAAAGGAGGAAAAAAATGGCAGATGCTTTAAAAAAGATAAGTCCGGAAGAAGTAAAAGAGGAAATACTTAAAAGATATCCACCAAAGGTTGCAAGAAAAAGAGATAAACAGATAATTATAAATAGGGTTGATAAAAAGAATTTAGATGCACCTGAGATCCAGGCTAATGTGAGAACAATACCAGGTATTTTAACCATGAGAGGTTGTGCTTATGCCGGATGTAAAGGTGTAGTTCTTGGCCCTACAAGAGATATTTTGCATATTACGCATGGCCCTATTGGTTGTGGTTATTATAGCTGGTTAACTCGTAGAAATCAGACAAAACCTAAAACATTGAATGACCCAAATTATATGACTTATAGTTTATCAACTGATATGCAGGAGAGTGAGATTATTTTTGGTGGAGAGAAAAAATTAAAAGAAGCAATAGAAGAAGCTATAAAGGTTTTTAAACCTAAAGCAATTGATATTTTTTCAACTTGTCCGGTTGGTTTAATAGGTGATGATGTTCATTCCGTTGCCAGAGAAATGGAAGAGAAATATCCTGAAATAAATATTTTTGGTTTTAGTTGTGAAGGGTATAAGGGAGTAAGTCAGTCAGCGGGCCATCATATAGCTAATAATAAGGTTTTTACAGAAGTTGTAGGACTTAATGAAACACCGCCGGAAGGTAAATATAAAATAAACCTTTTGGGTGAGTATAATATTGGAGGTGATGCATTCGAAATAGATAGAATTTTTGAAGCTTGCGGCATTAAATTGGTTTCAACATTCAGTGGAAATTCTACTTATGAGGATTTTACTAGAGCTCATTTAGCTGATTTAAATTTAATTATGTGTCATCGGTCTATTAATTACATGGCAGATATGATGGAGAAAAAATATGGTATTCCATGGTTAAAGATAAACTTTATTGGAGCTGAAGCATCAGCAAAATCGTTAAGAAAGATAGCACAGTATTATGGAGACAAGGAATTGATTGATAAAGTTGAAGAAGTAATAAAAAAGGAATTAGTAGATGTAATAAAAGCACAGAAAGAGATAAAACCAAAAACAAAAGGAAAACTCGCAATGCTTTTTGTCGGTGGCTCAAGAGCACACCATTATCAGGAACTTTTTAGAGAAATTGGTATGGAAACAATATCTGCAGGATATGAGTTTGCTCATAGAGATGATTATGAGGGAAGAAAAGTTCTTCCTGATATTAAAGTTGATGCAGATACACGTAACATTGAAGAGCTTGAAGTTACAAAAGATGAGAAGAATTATAAAGAAAGGCTTTCTGCAAAAAGAAAAGAAGAATTAAAAAAACAGGGAATCGAAATGAGTGAATACGAAGGGATGATGGTGGAAATGAAAGACAATACGCTTATCATAGATGATCTTAATCATCATGAAGCAGAAGTTCTTATTGAAAAATACAAACCGGCAGTTTTTGGAGCAGGAATAAAGGAAAAATATGTGATTCAAAAGAGCGGGATTCCTTTAAAGCAATTACATAGTTATGATTACAGTGGTCCATATGCCGGATTTAAAGGTGCAATAAATTTTTATAAAGAAATGGATCGAATGGTAAATACCGGTATATGGGGAAAAATAAAAGCTCCATGGGAAGAAGCACCGGAACTATCAGCAAAATATAAATGGCTTAAAAATTAATGAAAGGAGAATGAGAATGTTATTAAGACATACACCTAAAGAAATTACTGAAAGAAATGCATTGATGATCAACCCTCAAAAAACATGTCAGCCAATTGGCGCTATGTATGCTGCGCTTGGCATACATAATTGTATGCCGCATAGCCATGGTTCTCAGGGATGTTGTGCATATCATAGAAGCGCGCTTACCCGTCATTTTAAAGAACCTGTAATGGCAACAACCAGTTCATTTACTGAAGGAGCAAGTGTTTTTGGAGGGCAGTCAAATTTAGTTCAGGGAATTGAAAACATTTTTGAAATATATAATCCTGATGTAATTGCTGTTCATACGACTTGTTTGAGTGAGACAATTGGAGATGATATCCCTCAGATTGTTTCAAAAGCAGCAGGGAAAGGAAATGTTCCGGCAGGGAAACATGTAATCCATGCCAGTACACCAAGTTATGTAGGTTCTCATGTAACAGGATATAGTAATATGGTCAAAGGAATGGTTGATTATTTTGCACAATCTTCTGAGAACCAAACAGAGAAAAAAGAAGAAAAAATTACCATAATACCCGGCTTTATTGAACCAAGTGATATGGCTGAGATCAAAAGGATAGTTAATGAAATGGGTTTACCTTTTATTATGTATCCTGATACTTCAGATGTATTAAATGGACCGCAAACAGGAAAGTTTAAGATGTACCCGAATGGCGGAGCAAAAGTTAATGATATTATTGCCAGTGGAGACAGTTATGTTTCTCTTGCACTTGGAAAACTTTCTGCAGGTCCGGCAGCAAAAGCTTTGGATGCAAAATGCAAGGTTCCATGTGAAATTTTAGATTTACCAATTGGACTTGATGCTACTGACAGATTTATTGATAAATTAAGAAAAATCGGCGGTGTAAGTGTACCGGATACTATTACAAATGAACGCGGGCAGCTTATGGATATAATTACTGATATGCATCAATATTTTTATGGAAAGAAAGTAGCTGTTGCAGGGGATCCGGATAATATTATTCCATTAGTAGAATTTTTATTATTACTTGATATGAAGCCAATTCATATTATTACAGGTACTCCGGGAAAAAAGTTTGTTAAACGTATTGAAGAATTAACAGGGCATTTATCAGAAAAAGTTAATGTAAAAGAAAAAAGTGATACATTCATGCTTCATCAATGGATAAAAAACGAACCAGTGGATCTTATAATAGGAAATACTTATATGAAATATATTGGAAGAGATGAAAATATACCGGTTATCAGGTATGGTTTCCCTATATATGATCGTGTTGGACATCAATATTTTCCGGTTGTTGGATATAAAGGCGCTATGAGATTATTAGAGAAAATTCTTGATCGTTTGCTTGATAAACAGGATCAGGATGCGCCGGAAGAATCTTTTGAACTTGTTATGTAATATAATAATTTTATTTGATGTGTAGATTTATGAAAGGGTGAAGGTAATGATTGATATTTTAAAGGATAGAGAAAAGCAAATTTTAACAAAGGGAAATTCAGAAGAAATCTTAAATTGTGAAAAACACAGCCTTGCTGGGAGTGTAAGTCAAAGAGCATGTGTTTTTTGCGGTTCCAGAGTTGTGCTATATCCTATTGCAGATGCTCTTCACCTTGTTCATGGCCCTGTTGGATGTGCAGCTTATACATGGGATATTCGTGGCGCATTGTCTTCCGGGCCTGAATTACATAGATCAAGTTTTTCAACAGATTTAAGAGAAGAGGATATTATTTATGGAGGCGAAAAAAAACTCTATCATATTTTATCAGAATTAATTGATAGATATTCCCCAAAAGCAGCATTTGTATATTCAACATGTATTGTAGGAATAATTGGAGATGATCTCGATGCAATTTGCAGTAAAGTATCAAGATTGAAAAATATACCTGTAATTCCGGTTAAGTCTGAGGGATTTAAAGGTACTAAAATGGATGGGTATAAAGCTGCCTGTTCAGCGCTTTTTAAAATTGTTGGAACAGGATCAACAGATGGAATAAGCCGGACAAGCATTAATATAATCGGAGAATTTAATTTAGCAGGTGAAGCATGGATAATAAGTGATTATTATAAAAAAATGGGAATTGAAGTGGTTTCTGTTTTGACAGGGGATGGAAGGGTGGCTAAAATCAAAAGAGCTCATGGAGCATCATTAAATGTTGTTCAGTGTTCAGGATCAATGCTGTATCTTGCAAAAATGATGGAAGAAAAATATAAAATACCTTTTATCAGAGTGTCTTATTTTGGGATAGAGGATTTATCAACAGCATTATATGATGTGGCAGAATTTTTTAAAGAAGAAAAAGATATTTTGGAAAAAACAAAAAAACTTGTTTCTGAAGAGATTAGTGTAATTTATCCTCAGATCGAGGAATACAGAAAAGATTTGACAGGGAAAAAAGCTGTTATTTATGTTGGAGGAGCATTTAAAGCATTTTCTTTAATAAAAGCTCTTCATCATTTAGGAATAAAGGTTGTTGTTGCAGGATCGCAGACAGGAAATCTTGAAGATTATAATAGACTTAAAGAATTATGCGACGAAGGAACAATTATTATTGATGATGCTAATCCGTTGGAGCTTTCAAAGTTTATTTTAGAAAAAGATGCGGATTTAATAATCGGAGGAGTAAAAGAAAGACCTCTTGCTTATAAACTTGGTATAGGTTTTTGTGATCATAATCATGAAAGAAAACTAGCTCTAGCAGGATTTGAGGGCATGTTAAATTTTGCAAAAGAAGTACATAAAACCGTTATGAGCCCTGTTTGGCAATTTATGCCTAAAAACATCAAAAATAAGGAGAGAATAAATGAAAGCATTGGAAAGATACAAAACCACTGTTAATGCTTGTAAATTATGTACTCCCTTAGGTGCATGTCTTGCTTTTAAAGGGATAGAAAAAACAATACCTTTTTTACATGGCTCACAAGGATGTTCAACATATATTAGACGTTATATGATCAGTCATTTTAAAGAACCAATTGACATTGCTTCGTCAAATTTTAGTGAACAGTCAGCAGTGTTTGGCGGAGGAGATAATTTTAAAAAAGGGCTTAATAATATTTTGAGTCAATATGATCCGGCGTTGATAGGTGTTGCTTCAACATGTTTAAGTGAAACAATTGGTGATGATCTTGATATGATAATAAAAGAATATAAGACAGAAAATAAAAGCGTTAAACTTCCATATCTTGTTCATGTTTCGACTCCAAGTTATTCCGGTATGCACGCAGATGGATATAGAGCAGCAATAAAAGCGATTGTTAAAGAGCTTGTTGATAAAAGATTTAATTTAAACAACACAGTAAATGTAATACCTGGAATATGGTCATGTGAAGATATCCGTCATTTAAGAGAAATATTAAATGACTTTACTTTACCTAATATTATTATTCCTGATTATTCTGAAACTCTTGATGGAGGAATATGGGATAAATATTATAAGATCCCAAAAGGCGGAACAAAGATCAATGATATAAAAAACATGGGTGACTCTAAAATAACATTAGAGTTTACTTCAACTGTTTTATTAGAGAATAGCGCAGGAAATTTTTTACAAGAGAATTTTAATGTTCCATTGAAAAATTTAACTAAACCAATAGGATTAAAAAATAATGATAAATTATTTTCAGTCTTATCTGAAGTTAGCAAAAATAGTATTCCGGATAAGTATTTAGAGCAAAGAAGCAGATTGGTTGATGCTTATGCAGATGGGCACAAACATGTATATGGACTTAAAGCAGTTCTTTACGGTGAAATAGATATGGTTATTGCTTTAGCTGTTTTTCTTGATGAAATTGGGATGATTCCTGTTATATGTGCAACAGGAGAATCAACAAAAAATTTAAAATCTTTACTTAAAAAGGATCTTACGGATTTTAAAAATAAAGGAATTACAGTTATGGAAGATGTTGATTTTGACAGTATTGAAAAAAAAGCTAAAAAGGTTCAAGCTGATATTATTTTTGGTAATAGTAAAGGATATAAAATGTCACGTAATTTAAATATTCCTTTGATCCGTACCGGTTTTCCAATCCATGACAGGATTGGGGGCGCAAGAATTTTAAATATTGGATATCATGGAACATTAGAGTTGTTTGACAATATTGTTAATGAAATTATTGAAAAGAGACAGGATAAATCTTCTATAGGTTATACATACATGTAAGGATTAATAGAAAACTATATGTGTTTAATGAAAAAAATTAATATTTAAGGAGAAAGAGTATGAATTCTGACATAAAAAATAAATTAAAAAATCATCCATGTTTTGATGATCAGTCAAGATATAAATATGCAAGAGTACATTTGCCTGTTGCACCAAGGTGTAATATTCAATGTAATTTTTGTAATCGCCAGTTTGACTGTGTTAATGAATCAAGACCTGGAGTAACCAGTACTATACTTTCTCCTAATGAAGCTTTTGATTATTTTAAGGAAGTAAATGGAAAAATTAATAATATTAGTGTTGTTGGAATAGCCGGGCCGGGTGATCCTTTTGCTAATCCAATAGAAACAATGGAAACTTTAAGACTCATAAGAAAGCAATTTCCGGACATAATGCTCTGCATAGCCACAAATGGATTATCTATTATACCTTATATTGACGAGTTAAAAGAGCTTAATGTCAGTCATATAACTATAACAATAAATGCAATAGATAAAGAGATTGGTAAAAAAATATATTCATGGGTGCGTTATAATAAAAGAATTTTTGGAGCTGAAGAAGGATTTGAAATCTTGATAAAAAACCAGCTTGAAGCAGTTAAGATGCTAAAAGAAAAAAATATTACTGTTAAAATAAATTCTATAATTATTCCCGGAATTAATGATTATCATATTGCTGATATTGCAAAAAAGAGCGCTGATTTAAATGCTGATATTTTTAATGCAATACCATTTTATAAAAATAGCGGATGTGTTTTCAGTGAAATTGATCCACCGGAAAATAAAGAAGTAGAAAAAATAAGAAAAGAATGTGAAAGATTTATATCCCAGATGAGACATTGCCGGCGGTGCAGAGCAGATGCTGTCGGTTTTTTAAATAAAGATATGAGTAATGATTTAATAAAATCTTATTTAGAAAAAAAGAAATGTATTGAGCGTTTGGATATTCAAATAAAGAAACCGGATAATAAACATAAACGTCCTTTTATAGCAGTTACAAGTTATGAGAATATTTTGATTAATCAGCATCTAGGAGAAGCGAAAAGAATATTAATTTATAAATACGACCAGGGTGTTTTGCAATTGATTGAAGAAAGAAAAACTCCTGATCCGGGAATTCAGGATAAGAGATGGGTAGATTTATCCGTATTATTAAAAGATTGTCAGTATATCCTTGTAAATGGAATAGGTGAAAATCCACGCAGGATATTATTAAATAGCGGAGTATCGCCTTTGATTGTTGAAGGCGTAATAAAAGATGTTGTTGAAAATATTTATACAGGAAAAAGCATTAATAAATTTATTAAAAAATCACCAATGAAATGCGGACAGGCATGTTCCGGGAGTGGAGGAGGTTGTGGTTAATTAGATAGAGATATTGTTAATCAGATTTTAACTTAAAAATTAAAAAGGAGTATTAATATGGAAAAACCAAAACATCATATTTTTGTTTGTGCAAGTTTTAGAGCAAATGGGGAGCCCCAGGGAGTTTGTCATAAAAAAGGATCTATTTCATTAATCCCATATATTGAAGAAGAATTATCCGACCGTGGAATGACAGATGTTAATATTTCCAGCACTGGGTGTTTAAAAGTCTGTGATAGAGGGCCAGCTCTTGTTATATATCCGGAAAACCATTGGTATGGGAAAGTGGAGAGTGAAGAAGTTATTGATGAAATACTGGATGCTTTAGAGAGTGGTACAACAGCAGATAAATATTTATTAACTTAATTAAAAATTAATTCATTAAAGATTTAATTTGTAAACAAAGTTTTAATAAAATAAAACTTTTTAACATAATAGATTTCTTAATAAAGGGAGCAGATTTGTGAAAAAAATTATAATTATCGCGATGCTATTTTTTATATATATATGTTTTTTTGGTTGTAAAAAAACAACAGAAGAAAACAAAGAATTATCTATTGCGGCAGCAGCAAATTTATCAGACACTATGAATATTCTAACAAAAAAATATTCTTCAAATCATAAAAACCTTCAAATAAATATTATTGTTAACTCAAGCGGTAAATTATATAACCAGATAATAAATCATGCTCCCTTTGATATTTTTTTATCAGCAGATATGAATTATCCGATGCAGATTTATAAGAAGGGATTAGCATTGGATAAACCGGTAGTTTATATTGAAGGAATACTAATGATTTATTCAAAAAAAGAGAGATATCTTTTTTCAGGAATAGAAAAATTAAAAGACGATAATATAAAATATATTTCTATTGCAAATCCTAAATTAGCTCCATATGGAGCTGCTGCAGTAGAAGCATTTTCTAATTATTATGGGGAAGATTATTTAGAATTACCATTTTTGAAAGATAAATTTATTTATGCAAGAAATGTTAGTCAGGCTATTCAATATGTTTTATTAGAAACAGCAGATATTTGTTTAACTTCAAAATCATTATTATATCAGGATAAATTATCTTCTATTTCAATTGAAGGTAAAAATTGGATTGAAGTAAACAAAGATTTGTATTCTCCAATTAAACAGGGGATGGTTATTTTAAAAAACGGGAAAAATAGAGAAGAAGTATCTGATTTTTATAATTATATTTTATCAGATGAAGCAAAAAATATTTTTAAACTTCGCGGTTATGATTGTGAATAATTAATAAAACAATGAGGTTCAATATGAGCGGGATATTATTAAGCACATTAATTCTTAGTTTAAAATTAGCATGTTTTACTACAGTGCTGTTATTATTGTTTTCTTTTCCAATAGCTTTGCTGATTCATCATAAAAAAAATTTAATAACAAGAACAATTGATATTTTAATTTCCATGCCGCTTGTTTTGCCTCCAACAGTTCTCGGGTTTTATTTGTTGATTATTTTTTCTCCAAATACATTCATTGGATATTTTTTTTCTCAAATATTAAAAGTTAAAATTTTATTTTCTTTTACAGGAATTCTTTTGGCTTCTTTTCTATATTCGTTACCTTTTATGTTTAATCCTCTGAAGGATGGATTAGTAAGTATAGATAAAAATTTACTAAATGCTTCTTATCTGCTGGGGAAAAGTAAAATTTATACCTTTTTTAAAATATTAGTGCCAAACATGAAAAATTATATTTTTACCGGTGTAGTTACTGCTTTTACACATACAATTGGCGCATTTGGTGTTGTTCTAATGGTTGGAGGTAATATACCGAAAAAGACGAAAGTAATTTCGATTGCGCTTTTTGAAAAAGTTGATGAATTAGAATATTCAACAGCAAATACATATTCGGTTTTTTTATTAATAATAAGTTTTTTAACATTGTTTATTATTCAAATTTTAAAAGAAAAAAAAGCATAGGATAAAAGATGATAGATATAAATATAACAAAGAGAATAGAAGATAATAAATTAAATAAAACTATTGATTTTAATTTTAAAATTAAATTTAAATCAAATGAAATATTAACATTATTTGGACCGTCAGGATCAGGGAAAACAACGTTTTTAAATTTACTTTCCGGATTGATAAAACCGGACAATGGTTTTATTTTTGTTGATGATGTTGTCTGGTATGACAGTGAAAAGAATATTAATTTAGCACCACAAAAAAGAAATGTTGGGTATATGTTTCAAGAAAATGCACTTTTTCCAAATATGAATGTTCTTTCAAATATTAAATATTCCTGCTCAGATATTCAATTTTTAGAATATTTATTAAATATTTTAGAAATAAAGAAATTGGAAAAAAAATTTCCACATCAGTTATCAGGCGGACAGAAGCAAAGAGTTGCTTTAGCCAGAACAATTGCATATAAACCAAAATATTTATTTCTTGATGAACCATTTTCTGCTATTCATCATAGTCTTAAAAATAAAGTAATTAAAGAAATTAAAAAAACTATTAATGAATTTGGGATTACTGTAATTAATGTAACCCATGATATTAATGACGTTTTATCATTCTCTGATTGTGTCGCTGTTATTGAAAATGGAATTGTAACAGATATAAGTAATATAGATGATTTTTTTAACGATAAAAATGAATACACTTTAAACAATAAATATAATTACCAAAAACATTTAGCTGTTTTTTTTGTAGACAATCTAATGTATAAAAGAATTTAAAAAAATGGTTTATGTTAAGTAAAATCTACTGCTATGACGAAAATGGTGAGTTGTGTGTAGAGTTTTGGGCATTATAAAAATTATAATTTCTTATATCTATAACTAATACATCGTTTATTAAACCCTAATTTTTCATAAAAATTTATAGCATTTTCATTCCATACGAATACTTCTAATTCTATTTCATTTATATTTAATATTTTCATTACTTCTTTTATTAAAAATGAACCATATCCTTTTTTTCTTTCATTTTCCAATATAAATATTTGTCTTAAATACATTGGTAATTTCATTATATCAATTAATAAATATCCAATTATAATTTCATTTTTTAATAAAATAAATACCTTATAAACATCACCTTCAATAAATGATTTCATTCTTTCTTTAACTTGATTATCTAACATAATATTATCAATTTTTTCATCTTCTCTTAATTTTATATTCATTTGAGTTAAAATATTTAAATTTTGAATTGTTGCTTCTTTAATTATCATTACAATCTTT
>CAZYID010000045.1:0-7602 GCA_964646595.1 uncultured Spirochaetales bacterium
TGAAATAAAATTTCCTATCATATGACAAATATATGAGAAAACTATAATAAAAAAACTTAAATTTCGCTTCATTGGTCTTCCTATGATGCCTAATGTCGAGTTCTTGATTGAATTTTTTGTAGTTATTTTTCGTCTAATGCTATTTAAATTATTCTTTTGAAAACTCGACATTCGGCTAATTATATTTTTTTAAATTTTCTTTAGAGTAAAATTTATCTCCAAATTTATAATTAAAACTAATATTTGCAAGAGATGGAAAATTAACCCATTTACCTGCAGGGATACTATTCCATGGTAATGGGAAAGCATAACCGGCTTCAATTGCAAATGTCCACCCAAACCTTTTTTTAGGAAATCTTACTTCAAATCCCGTAGTAATTGGAGAAAAAAGAACATATACCGGATTCTCTCTATCAAAAAAATCAAAATCAAATCTTGGATAAATTGTATGATATACAGCAAAACGTCTATAATTACCAAATCTAAATGCATAAGTAAATTCCGGTATAAAATAAAAACCATTTCTTTGTAAATTAAGATAATTTTCTCCAACAATACTTGGCCAGATACCTGTTGTCATATCAATATCTTGATACTTGTATCCAAATTTTGATCTTACTCCTACAAAAAATAATTTATTTGGTGTTTCATATATTTTAAAATGCAGAATAACAGCTGCTAAATATACATGTGTTATTGGACTTAGTCCTCCTTCAATACCTATATTAAAATATTCTGTTAAACCATATCTATATCCAAGAAACAAAGTTGAAAATCCTGTGTATTCATCATTTGTTCTTAAATAAAATGAATGTTCTCCAACTCTTAACATACCTCCTTTTTGTAAAAAAACCGGATTATCCTGTTCATGTTTTTTTTGAGCTTCTTCATAAGATAATTGATTTTCTTTTTGTACATCGTTTGTTTCATCAGCTGCTAAATTATAAGTTAAAAAAAATAATATCAAAAAAAATATATATCTTTTCATTTTAAGTAACTCCTTTTTAAATAATGTATTTTATTATAATTGAATGCTTATTTTAATCGATTGGCATCTTCTACAATTTTTTGACTTTTTTCTACTTTAGTATTAGTTTTGCCCCGGAGGCTCAGAGTTCACAGAGGAAAGAAAAATGGTTTGACGTCATTACGAGGAGCGCAAGTGACGAAGTAATCTCATTATTTAAAAAAATGAGATTGCTTCGCTACGCTCGCAATGACGAGTAGAATTATTTCTATTATAATTCTTTAATTTTATTAAGAATTGTTATAATGTTGAAAGGTTTATTAAATAATCCATCTGAAAGTTCGATTAAAACTTTGTCATCATTATCATAATTTTTTTTTATTAATTGATCTTTAATTAAAGGTCTTCCGGTTAAAACAATAACTTTTATATCAGGTTTATTTTTTTTTGTATATTTTAAAATATCTATGCCATTAATACCGGGTAGTTTAAGATCTTGTAAAATTATATCATAATTATTTTTTTTTATTAAATCTAATCCATTTATACCATCATTTGCAGTTTCAACAAGATAACCTTCGTCTTGTAAAATTTCTTTCATTTCATTACAAATTTCTTCGTCATCATCTATAATTAAAATATTTTTTTTCATGTATTTACCTTGTTATTGGCAAAGAAATGGTAATTGAAGTTCCTTTTTCATAAATACTTTCAATATCAATATTACCATCATGCAGTTCAATTATTTCTTTGCAAATCGTTAAACCCAGTCCAGTGCCTTTTGATTTTCTGGTAAAAAAAGGTTTAAAAATCATTTCAATATCTTCTTTTTTTATACCGGTACCATTATCTTTAAAGTTGATTAATAAATCATTATTAATATGTTTTGCTGAAATATCTATATTTCCTTTTTTATCTATAAATGCTTGAAAAGAATTGTTTAAAATATTATAAAAGACTTCTTTTAATTGCAATGGATCTGCTTGAATAATTAAGTTTCTGATATTTTCAACTTTAATAATAATTTTGATATTAAGTTTTTTATAAAATGCTTTTATTGAATTAATTGATTCTAATAAAACTTCATATAATTTAACCTTTTCAAATACAGGCATTCTTAATCTTGAGTAATTTAGTAAATTATCAATAATTTTTGCACTTTCCAAAACTTTTTTTTCTATATTATCTATATGTTTATCAATAATTAGATTTTCTCTTTTTTTTCTAATATTATAAGCAGCAATCTGTATTACTCCTAAAGGATTACGTAATTCATGTGCAATAGTTGCAGCAAGAGTTCCTAAATCTGAAAGACGTTTTGATTTATCAAGTTCTTTTTGAGTTTCTACAAGTTCTTTTGTTTTTTCTTCAACCATTATTTCGCAATTTTCGATATTTTTTTTTAAAGAATCTTCAAGATTTTTTCTTCCTGTAGTATCTTTAATGCCTGCTAAAGCACCAATATATTTTCCATATTTATCAAAAATAGGGGATATTTCCATGCTAAAGTATCTTTTAGTAGAATCTTTTTTTATAAATTTAAGTTCAGATTGATTTTTTTCATTTTTTTTAATTTTTATTAAAATTTTTTTTGCATTATTAGTATCTTTTTTATCAATAAAGGATAGCATATTTATTCCAAGCATTTCTTCAGTTTCATAACCAAGCATTTCTGTCATTTTTGGATTTACAAAAGTGGTATTATTATCTTTATCAATTGACCATATCCCATCCTGTAAATTTTCAACTAAATTTTGGTATTTTTGTTTAGTTTGTTCTAAATTTCTAAAAAGAAGGTTAAAAGGTTTTGTAAATCCTGTTTTTATTATTGCTCTGTAAATTAAATAAAAAGATATAACTTTAAGTAAATGTCCTATTAAATTAAAAAAATCATAAACACTTAAATATGCAGTGAACGTTAATTCGGATAAGATTTTTATAAAAATAGAAAATAATAAAAACATAAAAATTGATTTTTCAAAATTATTTTTTTTAATTACCAGTAAAAAAATAGAAACAAGAAAAATAAGAGATATAATAATTTCGCTATAAATTTTAAAAGAAGTTAATCCATTTGTTTCAATATAGCAATCCGGAAATATTTTCCAATAAAAAATTGAAGTTAATAAAATTATTAAAACAAAAAAGAATGTTGCTGAAAGATAATAAGGATTAATTTTTCTCTTAAAAAAATAAAATGCAGTTAATAACGAAATGCTTTCTAAATATCTGGATGCAATCCATAGTTGAGTAGGTAAGTTAGAATTATATTGAGGGAATATTCCCATTCCTTTATAAGCTAATGTATGCAGTATATCAATAATTCCTACAAATAAGTAAGCAATACCAATGAATAATAAATAATTATTATTCATATATTTTTGTGAATTCCAGGTTATTATAAAAATACCAAATGCAATTAAAACACTGAAAAATTCTACTATACTGTGAAATAATAAATAATTATATATACTGGTTAAATAAATACCCAATAATGATGATAAATAAAAAGTGGTTAAAATTATAAAATTAAATTTAATAGTTTTACTTTGCATTTTTGTTAAATAAAAATTATTTATTTTTAAATTTGTTTCTATATTCTGTTGGTGTATATTTAGTTAATTTTTTAAAAATTCTTATAAATGATTCAGCATTTTCATAACCCATTTTATATGATATTTCATCAATATTATAATTAGTATTTATTAGTAATTCTTTTGAATTGCTAATTTTAATATTTAATTTATAATCATTAAAACCCATTCCGGTTTTTTCTTTAAAAACTCTACTAAAGTATTTAGGACTTAGATATACTAAATCAGCAACATCATTTAATGATACTTTTTTATGATAGTTTTTTTGAGTGAATTGTTTTACTCTTTCAATTTTATCATTAATATCAGTACTATCTTCATAATTAATAATACCTTTTGTCTTTAACAAAGTATTAATTATTTCTTTAGCTTTATTAATATTTAATGGTTTCTCAAGATAATCATCTGCATGCCCTTTTAAAGATTCGACAGCAATGTCTTTTGTGCTATGTCCGGTAAGTATTATAATACCAAGATTCGGGGAAATTTTTTTAATTTCAGGTAATATTTTTGTACCTCTGATTCCAGGCATTACAACATCTAAAACAACCAGATCAATTTCATTGGGTTTTTTAATAATTTCCAGTGCTTTTTCACCATTAGAAGCTTCTATTATTTTATAATCTTCAAATAGTTCACGGAATTCATATCTAAAATCTTCATCATCATCAACAAGTAATATATTATAAGGCATAAAAAAACCTTTTTAATTTTATTAATTTTAGTTTATAAAGATTTTTTAAAAAAGTAAATATGAATTTTTTATATTAATGTAAAATAAACTTATTTTCAATTTTTATTTTTTTTAATTTAGAATTAAAATATCATAATATCAAAGAAAAATATTATAAAGTTTTGAGTTTTTTTATTTTATCAAAGTTTTTATAGTAATTATTTTTATAAATACTTTTGTTTTTATATTGACTTTTATGTTATAAAAAAATATAACGATTAAATTATAAATGTAATATTTTATTTTTGAGTATAAATATGGATAAAGATTTAATAATTGGATTAAGTATAATTTTTATATTATTTATTATTCAAGTAATTCTTATTGTTTATAATAGATATCTTGTCGAAGAAATTCATAATAAAAAACTTCAGAATATAAGAGAAATAAAAAGAACATTTTTTCATAAAAATAAATAGCATGAAAGATAATAAATCAACACATAAACCAGAACTTACCAGATCTTTAACATTATTTTCATTAATAATGATGGGAGTTGGTATGATGATTGGTTCCGGTGTTTTTGTCGCAACAGGAAATTCAATAGCTATAGGCGGAGCCGGGGCAGTAACAATAGCTTTTGCAATTAATGGTCTTATTGCTTTATTTACAGCAATGTCTTATGCTGAATTAGCAAGCGCAATACCAAGAGCAGGCGGTCCTTATAATTGGGCTAATTATGGTTTGGGAAGCGTATTTGGATTTTTAGCCGGTTGGATGGAATGGCTTGCTGCAAGTGTTGCCGGGAGTTTATATGCTAAAACTTTTGCTGTTTATTTAGTTAAATTTTTAAATGAAGAATTATTTATAAATATGTTAAATTTAAATTTTACAAAATTTCAATTGAATTTTTTTGAAATATTTTTAACAGTATTTGTAGCAATTCTTTTTATTTATATAAATTATAGAGGCGCATCTGAAACAGGATTAGCTGCAATAGTTTTTGCACTTGGACAAATGATTACTCTATTAATTATTATTGTATTTGGAGTAATTATTGCTATAAAAAATCCTGAAAGAATTCAAAATTTTACACCATTTCTACCAAATGGCTGGGGAAAAATTCTATTTGCAATGGGACTTACATACGTTGCTTTTGAGGGATTTGAGGTTATTTGTCAGGCCGGAGATGAAGCAATAGATCCAAAAAGAAATATTCCTAAAGCTTTATTCTATTCTGTAATATTCGTTGTAATAACTTATATTTTAATATCGTTTACTGTTGCATTAGGAGCAAATAATAACGGTAATCCAGTGGATAGTTTAGCTGATTGGTTTTCAAGAAGGGGTGCTACAACTGCATTTACTGATGCTGTTAAAGGAATTATTAGTTTTGGCGGTTGGCTTGTTCCAATTGCTGTTGTTTTTTCAGCTACTTCCGCATTAAATGCTACTATTTATTCCGGAACCAGGATATCTTATGCACTTGGACGTGATAAATTTTTACCGCATGTTTTTTCGAAAATTTCAGCAAAGACACGTATTCCTGTTATAGCTTTATTGGCAACTGCAGTAATTGTAATTTTAATAGCAGTATTTATTCCAATTGAACATGTTTTAGCAGCTGCAAGTATACTTTTTTTATTTGTTTTTTTGATTGGCAACATTTCTGTTATAAAAATAAGAAAAGATCATTCCCACAAATTAAAATATGGATATGTAATGCCTTTATTCCCTTTTATAACAATAATCGCTATTGTTGTTCAAATATTCATGATAGGTAAATTATTTCAAGAAAGTTTATGGACATGGCCAATTGTTTTTGGATGGATTTTTATTGGAATATTAGTTTATCTGATTTATTCACATTCACATCATGTAAAAATTGAAATGCCGGTTGTAGAATTAGAACTTAAAAGATATGTTCATGTTAAAGATTATAATATACTTTTAGCAATTTCAAATCCAAAAACAGTTCAAGAAATAACAGATTTAGGTAATAAAATAGCAGAAGATAAGGATGGAGATATTACAATATTTAATTTTATTCCTATTCCTGAACAATCTCCGCTTTCAATTGTTAATAACTATCTAGTTGACAGCAATAAAATAGTTAATGAATCAAAAGAATTTATTAATAAAAAAATACCTGTTCTAACAAGTATTAAATATGGAAGAGATACATATAGAGGTATATCAAAAACAGTTCAAGAAAATAAATCTAAAATATTAATTATGGGCTGGATGGGTAAAAAAAGTGAAAGTTATTATTCTCTTAGTCATACGTTAGATCATATTATTGAAAATATTATGTGTAATTTGATAGTTGTTAAACCTTGTCAAGTTAAAAAAACAAAAAAGGTTAAGAAAATTTTTATGGCTACTTACGGCGGTACTCATGCAATGCTTGCTCTTGAGATTGCATCAATTATTGCAAAACAAAATAATGCAGTTATTGATGTTTATTCTTATGAAACTTTACGAGCGCAGAATATAGTAAAAAATTATGATAAAATTAAAACTTGTCTTGAGAATATTGTAAGAGAAAAAGAAGTTAAGTATTCTTTTGTTTTAAAAAATAGTAATAATGTAGTCAAGTCGGTATTAAATGATTCGAAAGATTATGATCTTATTGTTTTAGGGGCAAGTGAAAAAGCAATGTTTAAAAAGAAAGTTTTTGGAACAATTCCTGAAACTATAGCTAATATAACTGATAAAGAATTATTAATGGTCAAATCAAGTAAAGGGATTAAATCATTTATTTCCAGATGGTTTGGAGCATAAAAAATATTCTATAAAATTTTAATCTTGAATAAATCAATATATTTTTATATATTACACTGAATTTAACTTAATCTTAATTAGGAAAATAAAATGGCAAAAATTGGTGAAGAAAGGGAAATAAGAGTAGAAAAATTAAAACAAATACGAGCTCAGAATATTAATCCATATCTTGATGGATGTAAAAAAACTCATACATTAGCTGAAGTCAGTGTTTTAGAAGTAGGTACAAAGGATGTAAAAATTTGTGGAAGGTTAATGTTAAAAAGAGTTTTTGGAAAATTAATCTTTGGTACTATTCAGGATTTTTCAGGTAGATTTCAGATTGCATTGGATGTAAATAATGTTTCTCTGGAAAATTTTAAATTTTTTCAGAAAATGATAGATGTTGGAGATTTTATATATGTAAAAGGTGAAATTTTTAAAACTCAGAAAGGCGAGTTAACATTATTAATTAAAGAATATAAATTATTATCAAAAGCAATCAGACCTTTACCTGAAAAGTTTCATGGAATAATTGATCTGGAGTCAAGATCTAGACAAAGATATCTTGATATTGTAATGAATAATGAGACAAAAGAAAGATT
>CAZYID010000045.1:7702-18766 GCA_964646595.1 uncultured Spirochaetales bacterium
TAAATGGCTCATTAGAAGTTGAATATCAGGGTAAGAAAATTGATTTTTCAGGGGATTGGCCTAGATATAGCTTCAGAGATTTAATTATAAAATATGCTGATATTGACATTGATAAATATCCGGACAAAAATGATCTTATAAAAGTAATTAAAGAAAAAAATATTGAATTAGAAGAAGTGGATTTTAAGAAAATAAGCAGGGGTAATTTGATCGATCAACTATATAAAAAAGTTGCTCGTCCTAAGATGATAAATCCTCAATTTTTACTTCATCATCCTATTGATCTTTCGCCTCTTGCAAGGAAAAATGATGATAATCAATTGATAACTGACAGATTTCAACTTGTGGTTAATTCATGGGAAATTGTAAATGCATATTCGGAGCTTGTTGATCCGATTGATCAAAGAGAAAGATTATTGGAGCAGGCTAGGGCAAGAGATAAAGGTGATGATGAAGCAATGATAATGGAAGAAGATTTCATAGAATGCATGGAATATGGTATGCCTCCAAACTCGGGCTGGGGAATGGGAATTGATAGATTTGTAGCATTATTAACAAATCAGGAAAATTTAAGAGATATAATTTTATTTCCAATAATGAGGCCGGTAGGATTGTCTAAAAATAAAGAAGAAGATAAGGATAAGGGGACAGAGCTTAATAATAACAATGAACAAAATGATTTAAAAGTTATAAAACCACAAGATATACAGGATCTTGGAGTTAAAATAGAAGATTTACAAAATATATTTGATAAAAAAATAAAATCCGAAAATCTTAAATTTCATTGTCTTTCTTCAGCAGCAGTTTTACGAGGTATTGCGCAAAGATTTAAATTAAATGAAGATAATTATTATTATCTTGGACTTATTCATGATATAGACTTTGATGATGAAAAAGATATGAATAAGCATGGTAAAATTGGAGCAGAATGGTTAAAAAAAATGGGGATGTCGGAGTATTCATTAAATGCAGTATTATCTCATAATGAAGAAGGAACCGGGGTACAAAAAAAGTCTTTTGCTGATTTTGCTTTATCGTGTTCTGAAAGTATTACAGGATTAATTTCTGCAACTGCAAAAATTTATCCGGATAAAAAAGTTTCATCAGTTAAAGTAAAATCAATAGTAAAACGCATGAAAAATAAAGCATTTGCAGCAAATGTAAATAGAGATAATATCAGGTTATGTGAAAAAATAGGTCTTTCTTTAGAGGAATTTGTTGAAATAGCTTTAAAAGCAATGTGCAACATTGCTGATCAAATAGGATTATAATCCTACTCCTCACAAATATTTTTGATAAGGAGCAGGATTATATAAATTATTTTGCATTTATTACATTTATTTCAACTCTTCGATTTAAATATTGTTTTTCTTCCGGAGCATTATTAATTGCTTTATCAGTTGCACCAAAACCCTTAGTTTCAGTATTTAAGTTAATCTCATTAAGTTTAGAGCTTAAGTATTCACTTATTTTTTTTGCCCGCTTTACACTTAGTGCATATTCATTATCCGGTAAATTAATACTTTCAGTATGACCATTTAATACAAGTTCTACTTCTTTATAATTTTTTAAATAATCAACAATATTGTCTAATTTACTATCTTCACCGTTTAATAAATTATCTTCATTAGGAAAAAAGTAAATAGGCTGGTTTTCAGAAATAAAACTTTTTAAACTGTCAATTGTATAAATTGTTTTAGGTTCTTCTTTTTTAGTTTCCGGAACAATTGTTTTTTCTTCAGCTTTTTCCTTTATTGGTTTTACTTTTTTTTCTATTGTTACATATTTTTTTATTTTGTCATAATTTTTAATGAAAGCTGTAATTAAAAAAATAAATAATAGTAAAATTAAGAAAATAGCTGCAATCGGTATTATAGTTTTAATAAGATTTTTCATTTTAAATTCTTTTAAACTTACTTCATGGGTTCTGACTTTTTTGTCTTTATCAACATAACTTATTGTAAAAAAATCTTTATTCATTACTTCAATGCTTACCGGGAGATCAACTTCTCTGGCTTTTGCAGGAGGTAAATTTGCAAAGTATAAAGTTTTTATTTTTCTCTTTTTATTAAAAATTTCAACTTCAGCATTTTTTTGGTAGTCTTTGATTGTTGTTAAAACTACTTTTTTCTTTTTATCTATAGTGGTGTCAAAAACTTTAGCTAATTCTCCGGTATATAATTTTACTGATATTTCCATAAACTTACTCCATATTTTTTAATATTTTTTTTATACTCTTATTATATAAAAAAAATTAAAAAATAAAATAAAAAAGATTAATTTTTTTAAAAAAATTATAATAATAAATAGTAATTTAACTAATTTATTGATAAAATAGTCAACTTTTTAATAATAGTTTTATTTTTAAAGGAACACTTATGAAAATAGCATCAATAATTTCTATTGGAACAGAAATAATGAAAGGCTGGATAGATGATACAAATTCTACATATATTTCAAGATGGCTTAATAGTCTTGGAATTAAAGTTAAATGGCGTTTAAATGTAGCAGATAATATTAATGAAATTGTAGAAGCTTTAGATATAGTTAAAAACACTGATATTGTTATATTAACCGGCGGGTTAGGCCCTACAGATGATGATTGTACAAGAGAAGGACTTGCAAAATTTCTTAATAAAGATCTCATTTTTAATAGTAAAATGTGGAAATCAATTCAGCAAATTTTTAATAAATTCAATATAATAATTCCAGACTCTAATAAAAAGCAGGCTTTGATAATACCTGATGGAGAGTTTATTGAAAATAGATCAGGTACTGCACCTGGAATTTTTTATAAAAAAGAGGATAAAGTTTACATTTTACTTCCAGGACCACCGGTTGAAAATCAACCTATGATAAACAATTATCTGTTAAAAAAATTCAAAGATAATAAATTACTGGAAGGAGAGATAATTACAAAAGTATTAAGAATATATAATGTTGGCGAAAGTGAACTTGCTGATTCTTTAGCTGGAATTAAAACTCCATGCGACCTTGGATATTATTTTACCCAAAATGGCTGGTTGGAACTGCATGTAAGTATGTATTCAAATAAAAAAGATTATGCAGCTAATAATGTAGAAAATACATTACATGATATTTATAGAATTTTAAGTAAAAATAAATATTTTTATACAATTGATAAAGATATAAGTTTTTTACTTTTACAGTTACTTAAGGAAATTGAATTAACAATATCATTTGCCGAATCAATAACCGGCGGCAGTATTTCCGCTGATTTTGTGATAAATCCCGGAGCATCTGATGTATTATTAGGCGGAATAGTAGCGTATTCTGATGAAGTAAAAGAGAATTTATTAGGAGTATCCAAGGAGACTTTAAAAAAATATGGGGCTGTATCTGAAGAAACAGCAAAAGAAATGGTTGTTGGATTAAAAAAAGAATTTAATTCAGATGTTTCTGTTTCTATTACCGGGATTGCCGGACCAACCGGTGGTAATGAAAATAAACCTGTTGGACTAGTATATTTTGGATTTATAATTAATGATAAAATTTATGTTAAAAAAGAAGTATTTTTTGGGAAAAGATTAAGAATTATTAAAAAAAGTATTAATTATGCATTGATTGAAGTATATAAAAATATATGTTAGTTAGTAAAATTAAATAAGGAATAAATTATAATGAATATTGATAGATTAAAAGCAATCATTTTTGATTTTGGCGGCACTCTGGATTATGATGGAAAAGATTGGAGTTTGAGATTGTGGGAGCAATTACAAAAAGGAGGACTAAAAATTAATAAAAATGATTTTAATATTGCAACAAAAAAAGCAATGGATATGCTTTTTGATAATAAAGAGTCTTCTTCTTTAAATTATTTAAGTACCATTGATATATATATTTATTGGACAATAAAATATTTAGAATTAATTATTGAAGATTATAAAAAAGTTCTTGTAGAACCATTTTTCAATGAATCAAAAGAATTTCTTGAAAAAAATAAAAAAATATTAGAAGTATTATCAGATAAATATACTTTAGTAGTGCTTTCTAATAATTTTGGAAATTGTAAAGGATGGTGTAAAGAGTTTGATTTAAGTCAATTTTTTAATGTTATTATTGATTCACAAATTGTTGGATATAAAAAGCCTGACAAAAAGATATTTGAGTCAGCAATAGAAAAAATAGGTTATTCATTTGAAGAATGTGCATATATTGGAGATAAATATAAAACAGATATTGTTCCAACTGTAGAATTAGGAATGTTCCCAATATGGATTAATAATGCTAATACATTGCAATTAAAAGATTCAAAAGTAATTGAAATTAAAAGCCTTATTGATTTAAAAAAAATATTTAATTTAAAAGAAATGCCAAAATTATTAAATTAAATTATTATAATTAATTTAATTTAAAAGTAATAAGCTTTGTCTCTCCCAACTTCTTCCAACTTATCTCAGCTGGGAGTAAAATTATCCAATTTATAAAAGTTATTTTGAAAATTATTAATGCAATCTCTAAAAGTCCTCTTTTTTTATTTATATAAAATTATGAATTGTGCATTGTTACTTATTGCATAATATGTCCTGGAAAAAGTTAACAGCATGAGGCAGACTGCACTGAGTATTCCACTTTAAATAATTGATCTGGTATATTTTTTGCTGACTTATAATATAAATTACTTTTTTGAAAAAATTTATCTTGTAAATAAAAACAAAATAATATAATTTATTGGAAAATAAATTATATTAAAACATATATAAAATCGTAGAAAATCTTTAAATTCACAGTGTTTTTAAATATATTAAACTGAAAAACATTTTTTTTGCATTTTTTTATTTTTTTTTGTTCTCTAAAAAATTGTGATTATAATAAATTTAAAAAATAAAGTCTGTTAATAATTAAATATAATCTCAATTATAAAAAAGAGTTTACTTATGAAATTGTTAAAAAAATTATTAATATGTATTTCAAAATTTTTAAATCTTCTTATAAATAATGGATTAAATAATAAAAATGATATTCAAAAAAGAAAAAATGTACAATTAATTAATTTTTATACTTTTTTTCTTTTTATATATTTAACTATACTAGGAATTATTAATATTCTTGATAAAACATATCTGGTTGGTTCTATAAATTTAATAATTGGGTTTTTATTAATTTTAAATTTAATAATATTCAAAAAATTTAAAAACATAAAAATTACTTCAAATATTTCTATTATTCTTTCTAGTATAATTTTATTTTATACTTATATAAGTGGAGGTAAAAATGGAACAGGATTTATATGGATATTATTTTTTCCTTTTGCAGCATTAATGGTTATTGAATTAAAAAAAGCAACTATATTTTTTATATTGTTAATATTTATTCAAATATTTTTTAAAATTTTTCCTTTATATATATATAATTATAGTCAGATTTACAAAAATTATGATTCTATTTTTTTTAGATTAATATTTATACAAATAATTTTATTTATTACAACATTTTTTTTTGTTAAAAACCGTAATGCGCTAAATAATGAAATTGATAAAATAAACAAACAAAAAATAAATCTTTTTATAAATCTTGCACATGAAACCAAAACTCCTCTAACTTTAATTAGTAATTATTTTGAAAAGTACATTAAAAAAAAAGGTTTATCTGAAGAGTTATCAGTAATTAAAAACAATCTTGATAAATTAATAAAAGATATGACTAATTATCTTGATATTGAAAAATTAGAAAGAAAACAAGTTTTTTATAATCATAATAGCATTATCGATTTATCTAAAATAATAAAAATCAAAACTCTATTTTTTAAAGAAATAGCAAACAAAAAAGGTATAAAAATAAAATTAGATATATCTGATCATATATATATTAAAATTGATCCATATGCAATTGATAGAATTATAAATAATTTACTTGATAATGCAATAAAGTATAACAATGAAAACGGAATAACTAAAATTATACTAATTTCTTTAAAAAACAAAATTGAGCTTATTATTGAAGATACAGGAATTGGAATCAATGAAGAACAGATAAATTATATTTTTAATCCTTTTTATCAATCATCTATTAAAAAAAGAAATCTTCAGGGCATAGGTATGGGATTAAGTATAGTAAAAAAAATAATTGATGAAGTAAAAGGTGAAATTAATGTTTCAAGTAAATTAAATAAAGGAACAACATTTAAAATTATATTTAATCCTTACAAGCTAAAAGAAAATGATCAAATTAATGAGGAAATAAAATATTTTAAACCAAAACCAACAAAGACAAAGTATGTTTTAAAACAAACAAAATATATTGCTGATAGATATAATATATTTGTAGTTGAAGATAATATTGAAATGCTTTTATTTTTACAAAATAGCATGATTGATAAGTATAATTTTTATTATGCACTAAATGGAAAAGAAGCATTAAAAAAATTAGATAATATTCCAAGACCGCATATAATAATATCTGACATAATGATGGATGAGATGGATGGATATACTTTTTATGAAAATATAGACAATAATAATAAATACAAATCAATACCATTTATTTTTTTAACTGCAAAAACCATGGAAGAAGACCGTATAAAAGGTTTATCAAAAGGCGCAATTGATTATATAAGTAAACCTTTTTCCATTGATGAATTATTAGTTAAAATAAATTCTATTATTAAATATCTAGAATCAATCAGTGAAGTGGTTCTTAAAAATATAGGTGAAGGAATATATAATTATTTAAATAATAAATCTAATATAACAATTACGGCTAAAGGTAATGAAAAAGATAAAATAAATTACAATATAATTGGAAAATTACATTCTGAATATGGTATAACTCAAAAAGAGTTAGAAATAATAAGTTTATTAAAAAAAAATCTTGAATATAAAGAAATTGGTATATGTTTAAATATTTCAATAAATACAGTTAGAACTTATATTAAAAGAATATTTGAAAAGTGTAAGGTAAGAAGTACAAGAGAATTATTAAGATATATTAATAATTATTAAAATAAATTTAAATATTTTTTTTAATTATATAAATATGAAAGTAAAAATATTACATATTGGATTATTTATTATTCTATTATTGTTAATCAATTCATGTATTAATAAAAAACGAATTATTGCAGAAAAAGGTGTCATTGACTTAAAAGATTGGGATTTTGAAAAAAACGGAATTATAAGACTAGATGGAGAATGGGAATTTTTTAATAATGAGTTGTTAAATCCTATTGAATTAAAAGAAAAAAGCACATCAGATGTTTTTGTATTGATGCCTGGTAGATGGAGAAATATAAAGGATAAAAAGATAAAAATTGATAGATATGGATTTGTCACTTATAGGATGAAGGTATTACTTAATAAGAGGAGAGTCTCAGATTTAAGCTTAAGAATACCAACCGCATATGTTGCATATACTATCTGGATTGATAATAAATATAAGTTTATGCATGGTAAAGTAGCTAAAAATATTGTAAAAGAGATACCCAGATCATATCCAAAACAGTATAATTTTAATGCAGAAAATAATGAAATAGAAATAATAATCCAGAATTCAAATTTTCACGATGAATCAGGTGGTTTTTTAAACAGTTTTATACTAGGAACATCAAAACAGATTCAAAAATATACAAATAATAATTTAGCTGTTGATTTATTTCTTTTTGGCGCAATATTACTTTTTTCTTTATATAATATAATACTATTTTTATTTCATAAAAAAGATATTTCTCCTCTAATTTTTTCTATTATTTGCCTTGTAGTTTCAATAAGAATTTTACTTGTAAATGAATGTTTTTTATATAGCATTTTTTCAAATTTTAATTTTGAATTAGCTAGAAAACTAGAATATCTTACCATTTGTATTGGACCATCGCTTTATGTTTATTTTATTTATAAACAATTTTCAAATTATATGATAAAAAAAATAGTCATAATTTCCCAAATTATTGGATTTTTATTTTTTTTTATCATTATTTTTACTCCTGTAAGAGTTTATTCTTATATTCTTATATACATTCAGTTAACAATGGTTTTTGATTTTTGTTATGTATTATATGTATTTTTCAGAGCAATGTTTAAAAAAGAAATTGAAGCAATTATTTCTTTTATATGCTGTTTAATAGTAATTTTAACAATAATATATGAAATATTATATCATTATCAATTTTTTTTCATTGGAATATTTGCGCCAATGGGATTAGTTATTTATATTTTTGGACAATCATTTATTTTATCTTTAAGGTTTGCAAAAGCTTATTCAAAGTTAGAGTATATTTCTAATGAATTAAAGATGCATTCAGAAGAATTAGAAAAAAAAGTAATAGAACGAACCAAAAAATTAGAAGATGCTAATTCACAAAAAGTAAATTTTTTTGTGAATTTTGCTCATGAAATTAAAACTCCTCTAACATTAATAAGCAACTATCTAGATAAATATATAAAAAAAGTTGGTTTTTTTTCTGAAACAATGATTATTAAAGATAATTTAGATAAATTAAGAAGAGACATGGTTAATATTTTAGATGTTGAAAAGTTGACAAAAGGACAAATCTATTATGATCATTCAATGATTATTAATCTATCAAGTAACATAAATAAAAAAATATTATTTTTTAAAGAAATTGCAAATAATAAAAAAATAAAGATATCAGAGATTATTCAAAAAAATATTTATATAAAGATCGATGAATTTGCATTAGATAGAATATTGAATAATTTATTAGATAATGCAATAAAATATAATAAACAAAATGGTGAAATTAAAGTAATTCTTAAAGCTAATAAAAGTATAATTAAACTTATTATTAGTGATACTGGTATAGGAATAGAAAAAGAAAAACAGATATATATATATGATCCATATTATCAACTTTCACATTACAAGCGTAATGTTCAGGGTATTGGCATAGGTTTAAGTATTGTAAAAAGAATAATAGATCAAATAAATGGTGAAATGAGTATAAAGAGTATCCTGGGAGAAGGAACAGAGTTTACACTTAAGTTTAAAAGATATTATATAAAAAGAAATGATTCAATAAAAGAGGATTATACAATTTCTAAACCTATTAAATATTTATCAAATATACAATTATTTGATTCTGAATATAAAAAAAATAAGTATAATATATTTATTGTAGAAGATAATATAGAATTACTTATACTTCTTAAAGAATCAATAATAGAAAAATATAATTTTTATTATGCAATGAATGGAAAAGAAGCTTTAGAAAAAATAATTAATATTCCAAAACCTGATATAATCATTTCTGATATAATGATGGATGAAATGGATGGATATACTTTTTTTGAGAATATATATAACAGTGACGAGTACAAATCTATACCATTTATTTTTTTAACTGCAAAAAGCATGGAAGAAGACCGTATAAAAGGATTATCAAAAGGCGCTATTGATTTTATAAGTAAACCTTTTTCTATTGATGAATTAATAGTAAAAATAGAATCGATTATTAATTATCTTAAAAAAAATGAAGAAGTAATCCAAAAAAAAGTGAGTAATGAATTATTTAATTATCTAAAGGAAGAGTTTTCTACTACAAAAAAATTACAATATAATAAAAAGAGTAAGGTAGATTATGATATTATAGGGAAGTTATATTCTGATTACAGGATAACAAAAAAAGAGAATGAAATAATTAATTTATTAATACAGGGTCTAGAATATAAAGAAATAGGATCATCGTTAAATATATCAATAAATACAGTCAGAACATATATAAAAAGAGTTTTTAAAAAATGCAGTGTTAATAGTACAAAAGAATTATTAGATTTATTAAATAAGATTAATAATTCTTTAATCTGATATTTTTTTTCCAGCAAATCAAACTATCTCTCATAAAATCAATGTGACAAATTGTCACATCAAAATGTGACAAAAAATTTTTTAAAAAAAATGCTACAAAAGGTCTTCTTTATTATAGATAAATAAAAATTTCAACAAGAACGGCATAATTTAAACTTAATAACTAATTATTTTTTTTGAATTATTTGTTGTTAAATATTGATCATTTTAAATTGTATATTAGAAATTATTATTTAAAAAAAGGAGTAAACATGAAAACTATTAAAAAATTTTACATTTGTCTTTTTATTATTTTATTTTCGATTGTAATGCTTGTTACTATAAACTCGGATCAATTAATTCAACCAAAGGATAAACATAAAGATAAATTTATTTTTTATAAAGATAAATATTTTAAAAGTACTATAAAGACATTTTCTAAAAAACATGTAGATGGAAAAAAAATAAATCCTGCTTTATTTAAAAGTGATTCTATAGAACCGGATCAAATTGCATTTGAGTATCTGTATAGTTATCTATCAGCAAAATATAATATATTTCTGGACAAGAATGATATAAAGATCACTTCAATTCAAAAAACACCTGGAGGAACAACCGTATGCTTTCATCAGGTAGTAGATGATATTAAAGTATATAATACAGAATGTTCAATAATAATAAATAATAAGGGTATAATTTCGTGGACCAATATTTTTATAAGACCTGAAGTAATAAAAATGAAGGGAAAAATTGATTCTTTAAAATCGCAAATTATTGACATTTCCGGAATAAATGAAAGCATAAAATCACATCTTGAACTAACTAAAGATCAAATAATAAATATCCTCACATCTGAATTAAATTGGTTTGAATCAAATACAAATGATGTGCTATTAATATGGAAAGTAAGCGCATCTACTGAAAAAGGTTCCTGGGGTTTATGCATAGACGCAGTAAATGGAAAAGTACTTCTAGCCGGACTTGGTGAATATAGAACAAATGCATGGGGGCTGGTTTTTCAACCTGATCCATTATCAAGCGCTAAAGTACCTTACGGCGGGGAATATATAAATAATAATGATGCTAATAACTCAGCATTAAATGCAGAAAGAGAACTTATTATATTACAGGATATATATTATCAAGATGGGATTTATAAACTTGAAGGTCCTTATTGTGTACTTGATAATTTTATAGATCCTGCTGGAGGGCCAATAGATCCAGAAACTTTTCCTGAAAGAACTAATTATTACTTTCTTTACACACGTAATGAACAGGAGTTTGAAGATGTAATGTGCTATTATT
>CAZYID010000046.1:0-9857 GCA_964646595.1 uncultured Spirochaetales bacterium
CAGCAGAAACATCACTACCAAGTGTTACTAAAAAAATAGCTGCTTTTTGTCTTCCAGTTAATGTTTTTTTATGTGCAGAAGAAATCTTAGAGGCTCTTGATATTGTAGCAGGAGTATAACCTTCTTTTTTTATATCTTTTTCTTGAGTATCTTTTACAGCCATTTTAATACCTCAATACACATTTATTTAATAATATTTTTATATTATTATATTATATCAAATAAATATTATAATATAAATTTTTTTATAAATAAATTTATATTATTTAAAATTATAGAATAATCATTATTCTTCTGACAACCATGTTCTTATTAATTGAGCAACATCTTCAGGATGTTCTCTTGCAAGATTTACTGCATTTTCCTGCATTTCCAATCTTGTTTTATCTTCCAGAGACATTTCAATTTCAGCAGCTTCTTCTTCAGCACTTTTTAATGCCATTTCTCTAGCTAATTGATGTTGTCTGGCAAGTTCTTCTTCTCTTATTCTTTTTCTTCTTTCTAATTCTTTTGCAATTAATCTATAAATAATAGTAGCAATAAATAATAAAATTAATGCTATAAGTCCTGCAAATAATGCAAATGTAGTCTGTTGTTTTCTTCTCCATTTAGCATCTTCTTCAGCAAATTGAAGTGATCTGTCAAATGGAAGACTATTAACAACAACCTTGTCTCCACGAATATAACTAAAACCAATTCCCTGTTCAATTGAAGATTTAATTTTTTTTAAATCATCTTCAATTACCGGCGTATATTTTCTTTTTCTTGTACCATCTGGATTTATTATTGGTTTGTTTTTTTCATTATATTCAATTTCCCAGATACCATCTATAGTAACTGAAGCTGTAATTTTTTGAATTTCCCATGGATCTTTAACCTTTTCAATATTAGATTCACCATAATCTTCATTTCTAATTTTCTCATCTTTTAGATATTCTGTCATTTGCTCAAGAGCACCTTTATACCCCGGAGGAACATTATCATCAAATCCAGGAGGCCCCTCTGGTATCCAATTAGGTCCTTTAAATGTTTCACTTGTTGTCTTTTCAGACTCTGTTATACTTTGTACAACTTCACTATCATCATATGGTGTTTCAGGATTATCTTTTTTAATCTCAACCGGAAGAATCTCTCTTCTTTTTTCTGTTTGAGTATCAAAATCCATATTTACATCAACCATTACAGCTAATCTATCTCTATTATAAGAATTTGATAATGCTTTAAAAATATCTTCTCTATATTTAGTAATCTGTTCATTTCTTATTTTTAAATTTTCTTTTGTAAATCTTATTGCTTTTATATCATCTTCATCTGAAAAATCATTTAATTTTATGCCATAATTATCTGTAATAACAACATTTTCTTTTGTTGCTCTGTCTATTGAATTAACAATAATTTCTTCTATACCTTTTATAGCTTTTTTATTCTCCCTTAGGTCAGAATTCCAAGATGGAGTTAACATTACAGCAACTTTAACAGGTTCTCTTTCCTGTATAAAAACACTTTGTTCCGGCATGGTAAAAGTTAGATCTGCATTATCAATTTCTTTAGATGCACGTAATAACTCTTCAAGTTTACCTTCTAAAGCAGCTCTATATTTTATACTGTTTTCAAATTTTGAACTGGTAAGTTTTTTAGATTCAATAATATTAAGAAATGTATAATCACCTTTAGGCATGCTTCCTTCTTGAGCAAGCATCATAATTACTCTGTTTTTAACATTCTGATCTTTTACTATAATTATAGAATTATCTTTTGCTGAAAAACGAATTCCTTCAGATTCTAATTTTTTAGTAATTCGACCATAGTCTTCAATATCAACTTTTTGAGTAAATAGCGGAACACCGGCAGTTGTTGTATTGATAAAAAAGAAGAAAAATAAAAAAATAATTGCAACAATAAGAATAATTGACCCAATTATTTTTTGTTTTAAGGATAATTTACTATAAATATTTTTTAAATTATCTAAGAGTTTCTTAATAAACTCCTTCATAACTTCCCCCCCCAAAAAATTATAAGATAAAAATAATTTAATAATTATCTCATACTTGTAATTTCTTTATAAGATCTAATTGCTCTGTCTAAAATACCTTTTGTTAATAAAATTGACATCTCAGCTTGTTCTGCTGCAATTAAAACATCATGAATATTAACACTATCTGGATTAACAGCCATTTGATTTGTAAGATCTGTTGATTTTAATTCGAGATTATTAACTTTATCTAAAGATTTGGTTAATAAATTAGCAAAATTATCAGTAACAGCATCAGTAGTTGAAAAGTTTTGTTTAGTATCATTAATATGATTTTTTCTTGATGTTTTTAAATTTACAATGTCACCGATTGTTTGATAATGTGGAATGATTTTCATTGGTTCCCCCTCCCAATATAATAAATATATAATATATTAAATTCATTTGCAATACATTTTTTTAAAAAAATTAAAAATTTAACAGTTATAAAACTCATAAAATTTACTTATTTTCCAATATCTAAAGCTTTTCCAAACATACTTTTGCTATTTTGTATTGATGCAACATTAGCTTCATATGCACGAGTAGCACTAATCATATTTACCATTTCTGAAACAATGTTTACATTTGGGTATTCTACATAACCTTGTTTAGGACCGCTTTTAATTGCGTCTGGATGATCAGGATCATAAACTAAACGAGGCTGTTCAGTACTTTCTTTTATTTCAATCACTTTTACACCGCTTCCTGGACCAGTTTTTAACTTTTCAGGTAAAAGAGGTGATCTGTAAACACGTTCATCTTTTCTAGGTCTTAAAATAACATTTGATTTTCGAAAAACATTTCCATCAGAAGTTCTTGTAGTATTTACATTAGCTATATTATTACTAATTACATCCATTCTTAATCTTTGTGCTGAAAGTCCAGTTCCGGAAATATTCATTGAAGTAAATAAACCCATAAAATTCCCCTAATATATTATTTTAGTAAATATTTTAATTTATTGAATTCTTTTGCAGTTCGCTGTGCTAATGCATTATATAGCATCGTATTTTTTGTGCCTTCCATCATTTCATTATCAATATCAACAGAATTTCCATTATTATTTTGATAAGTGTTAAAATCAGTTGTTATTTTTGGTCTTACACTTCTGTAATCTTTAATTTTAAATGATGTGATATGTCGTTTTTTACTGGTTTTAAAAGGTACTCCCGGAAAATCTTTTTCTGAATTTAATGCACGTTCTAATTCTGCATTAAAAGTAACATCTTTACGTTTATAATTAGGAGTTGTTGCATTAGCAATGTTATTGTTTATAACATGAGATCTTAAAACACAAGATCCCATAGTCCTTTGCATTAGATCAATAGATTTGGTTGAATTATCGCCATTGAATATCATGTTTACCCTCTCATAGAATATTCTATTATATTTTTCGGCATATTATAAAAATGTTTAAGTGATTTTTAATAGAGTAGAGTAGTTTAATAAAACCAAAAAAACTATTTAAATTATAAATAAATAAAATAAAACCGCTATAGGGCGCAAGGGAATGAGCAATAAAATTTATGGTATTTCATAAAATGGCATTAAAAAAGCAGGATTATTGCCATTCTTTTTATAAAAAGAATGTAAATCAATAATCTTTTTTAAATATATATTATTGTTAAATTCAAGCTTACTTTGAATATTTGACATTTTAGATAATTTGCTTAAAAAGTCTTCTGCTTTAGGATAAGAAACAATTGAATATGTATCTAATTTGTTTGTTATTGCTGTATAATTTATAGTATCCATTATTCCGCCAATTTGATCAGATAGATTTTTTTCTATAGCTTGTTTACCTGTCCAGATTCTACCTTCAGCTAATTTAGATATTTCCTGATTATCAATTTTTCTATTTTCCATAACATGATCAATAAATTCATTATAAATCAATAACATTGATTTTTTTAAAATTTCAATTTCTTGAATTGAGGGTTTACGAACTGGTGTCAAAAAATCATCAAAAGTATTCTCTTTTAATATTTCATAATTAATTCCGAGTTTTTTACTTAATTCTTCATAATTCATTAAAACTGACACAACTCCAATTGATCCGGTTATTGTTGATGGAGATGAAAATATTCTATCGGATTTACAGCTGATATAATAACCGCCGGATGCGGCAACCGGACCAAATGAAATATAAACAGGTTTAATTTTTTTTAAATCATTAATTGTCTGTAATATCAATTCACTTCCAAGAGCGCTGCCTCCTGGTGAATTAATTCTAATAATAACAGCTTTTATATTTTTTTTATTTTTTATTGTAATTAAATCCTTTATTAAAGACTTAGCGCCTATTGTATCTTGAGAATAATTATTACTAGATGAAAAATAATTTGTTATCATTCCTTCTGCATATACAATTGCTATTTTATTTTTGCTTTCTTTTTTTTCTTCTTCTATTATATTTGCATAATTATATATTGAAACTGTTTTTAATTGATTTTTAGTTTTAAGTGAATCTATCAATTCATTATATTTTATTTTTGCATCAATAAATTTATTATTTAAAGCAGTATCCGGATTCATTAATATTGTATTTCCAGAATTAATTAAATTTTTTAATTTATTAAAATCTATATTCCTAGATTTACTAATTTGCTTGAAACTTAAATAATTAAGATTTTCTATTAAATTAGAATAAGATTCTTTTAGTTCAGTAGACATCGAATCACGAACAAAATTTTCCCCTGTTCCTTTAAAATCTCCAATATGTATTACATTAAAACCTATGCCTAAATTATCAAAACCTTTTTTAAAATATGGTATTTTTTGAGAATATCCGGCAATAGTTAAATTTGCAGAATTAGTATCCGGCATATATATTTTATCTGCAGAAGTACACATTAAATAATTATTAATATTACCCTGCGAAAACCATGCAAAAACATTTTTACCGGATTTTTTAAATTTTTCTAAAGCAGCATTTATTTCTTCAATATGAACTTTTGAGTAATAAGTCAAATCTCCATTTATTATAATGCCGGTTATTCTGTTGTCTAATGCGGCGTTTTCTATTGCGTTTAAATAATTTAATAATTGAATTTTATTACCTGATTTACTAAGAAATGTAAAATTTTTTGAAACAGGTTTTTCACTAATTTCACCGGAATAATCTAATACTAACCACGAATCATTTATTAAAGTTGGCGTTTTATTACCTAAACTAAAAGTAAATAAAATTAAAAATACAATAAGAACAATAAAAAAGGTTATTCCAGCTATAAACCCGATTATTAAAAAAAATAATGATTTAAAATTGTTATTTTTCAATTTAATCTCCAAGTTAATTAAATAAATATTTTTGAAAATTATATTAAATGCAATTAAATTAAAATATTTAAAATTATAATAAATATTGATTTTTTTAAATTATACAAGATCTTCTTTTTTTAACAATTCAAACCTGGTAAAATTTTTTACAAAAACCATATTTATAACACCGGTTGGCCCCATTCTATTTTTACCAATTAAAATTTCCCTTAATTCTGAATTCTCTCCAAAATTATGATATTCTTCACTTGTTTTTGCTTTATGAATAAATATTATTAAATCAGAATCCTGTTCTATAGATCCAGAATCTTTTAAATCAGAAAGTCTTGGTCTCGAGTCATCACCTCTGGATTCGATATCTCTATTTAATTGAGCTAATGCAATTACAGGTATGTTTAATTGACGTGCAAGACCTTTTAATGAACGGGAAACATAAGCAATTTGTTCATGACGTGGACTTTTTCTCATTGAATCTTCAACTGTAATTAATTGAAGATAGTCAATGTATATAGCATCTATAGAAAAATCTTTAACCATTCTTCGTGCTTTGCTTCTTAATTCTAAAATAGAAATATTTGGAGTATCATCAAAAATGATAGTAGTATCATAGAGTTTTTCTGCTACATGAATCAATCTTTCTATTTCATCATTTTTTAAAATCCCTTTTCTCATTCTTGATTGATCAACACTTGCTTCAGAACACAGCATTCTTTTAACAATACTATTTTTACTCATTTCACATGAAAAAATACCAATTTTTTTATTAAATTTTAAAGCTGCTTTTGATGCCATATTCAATGCAATAGATGTTTTTCCCATACTTGGACGTGCTGCAATTACTATTAAGTCTGATCTGTTAAATCCATCAGTTAGTTCATCTAAAGTATAATAACCGCTTGGAATTCCGGAGATTTCACCAGCTTTATTTGATGTTTGGCTTACCTGTTCAATAATTTCATATAGGTTTTTTTTAATATGTGAAATACTTGCAGAATGTTTTTCCTCATTAATATCAAAAATATTTTTTTCAGCTTCATCTATTAGAACTTGTACATCTGAAGGATCATCAAGGGTTTTTGTAATAGTATCATTACATACATGAATTAATTTCCTCAGCATTGATTTATTTTTTACTATTTCACCATAATATTCGACATTAGCACTTGTTGGAATTCTATCTAAAAGTGTAGAGACATATTCTACGCCTCCAACCTTATCTATAAGCTTTAAATTATTTATTTCATCAGTTAAAGTTATTATATCAATAGGAGCATTGCGTTTTTTTAATTGTTCTACAGCATAAAAAATGTGTCTATGACGCGGGTCAAAAAAATCTTCTGAAGAAAATTCATAGGGTAGGGATAATAAACGTTCAAAACTATCAGGATCTATTAATAATGATGCTATTAAATATGATTCTGCTTCAATGTTATGCGGAGTTTTTTTTTTGGATTTTAAATCTTTAGAAGCATCCATTGAAATTCCTAAAAATGATTCTTTTTTTTATTTATTATATTATAAATAAAAAATAAATATAATAAAATAATTATTTTAAATTTTTAAGACATTATTAAATTATTAGAAAATTAATTTTTAATACAAAAAAATAATATTAATACAGAAAAAAAATGAAAATATAAGTTTTCAATAACAAATATTTTAAAAAAGTAATTAAAAAATTATTCTTTAACTTTTTTATCTTTAGCTTTAACTTCTTTTTCATCTTCAGCTTTTACTTCTTTTTTAACATCTGCATTGTCATCTTTTTTCTTTTTTTTAACTTCTTCTTTTATTTCTGTATTTTCTTTAGCCGGGATTTGTTCTGTTTTTTCTTGAGGAGAATATTTTTTATATTGTTTTTTTAATGGTTTTTTTTGGGTTTTTGATTTTTCAATTTTTGCAACAACTTCTAAATCCATTTCTGCATAAATATCTTCATATAAATGAACTCGGAATTTATATTTACCGCTAAATTTAATATGATCTTTAAGTTCAATTGATTTTTTATCAATATTAAGTTCTAATTCTTTAAATTTTTCAGAAATAATAGATGATGTAACAGTTCCAAACAATCTACCTTTATCACCGGCTGAAACTGCAATTGATATTTGTTCTTTTTCTAATTTTTCTTTTAAAGATGCTGCATTTTCTCTTTTTAATACTTTTTTCTTTTCTAATATATCTTTTTTTGACTCTAAAACATTTCTATTTTTCTTTGAATAATCAGTTACTAAATTTCTAGGAAAAAGATAATTTCTTGCAAAACCTCTTTTAACAACCTTAACATCGCCTTCTTCACCTAGATTAGGTATATCTTGTTTTAGAATAACCTTTAATGTTCCCATATCTTAATCCTTTATTTATTTTTTTAAATAGGGTATTAGTGAAATATATCTTGCTCTTTTTATTGCGCTTGTAATCAGCCTTTGATGTTTTGCACAATTACCAGTAATTCTTCTTGGTATAATTTTACCACCTTCAGTAGTAAATCTTCTTAATAAATCAAAATTTTTATAATCAATTTTTAAAGTTTTATCATGGCAAAAGCGACATATTTTTTTTCGTAAATATATTCGTCTTTTATTGTCACCATCGCCAAAATTTTTATTATCGTAATTAGTATTTCTTTTTTTATAATCAGAATTACCTTTATTAAAACTTTTATTAACAAATCTTGGTTTATTTTCTGAAGGTTTTTGACTGTCAGTTTTATTTTCTTCAGAATAGCTAGTTTCTTTTTTTTCTATTTCAGACATTTTTTTTTCTCCTAAATTTAAAATGGAATATCATCATCACTTTCATTAGAATTATTATATGCATTTCCCAAATTCTCATTTTTATCAGAACCATTATTCCATGGATCTTCAATTATTCCATTATTTACTGGTGTATTATTGGTGTCATCAAAATTATTTGAAGCACCTTTAACGTTTTGCGATCCGGAAGCAGGTGTAAGAAATTGTACAGAATTTGCTGTAATTTCAACCTTTGATCTTGTTTGACCGGATGTTTTGTCAGTCCAGCGATTTTGTCGTAAAGCACCAATTATAGCAACCTGACTACCTTTTTTTAAATATTTTTCACAATTAACTGCCTGGTTACCCCAAACATTAATATCAAAATAACTTACAGATTCAACTAATTCATTATTTTGCATGTAACTAGAATTATTTGCTATAGAAAATTTTGATACAGGAACACCTGAAGCAGTATATTTTATTTCAGGATCTTTTACTAAACGTCCAATAACTGTAACTTGATTTAAATCTCTAGCCATAATTCACCTTGATGATTATTTAAAATTATAAAAAATACTCTATTATTGTCTTACTATAAAATATCGAAGTAATTCTTTGTGTAATTTAAAAGCTTTTTCCATTTCAAGAAAATTTTTATTATCTGTTTCAACGGTATAAAGATAATAATGACCCTTATTTTTTTTATTAATTGGAGCGGCTAAATCTCTTAAACCGATATTTTTTTCTTCGATTACTTTAAAATTATTATTTGATAAAGTTGTAGTAACAAATGTTTTATTAGTTTCAATAGAATCTTTATCTGAATTGAAGATAAGCATTATTTCATATTTTCTCAATCTTTCCTCCCTTTGGTCCTTTGAGAGGTATTAATAAATTAAGTTTAAAATTTACTAAATCCTCTAAGAAGGTTTATGGAAATTATCATAAATTATTATTTATGTCAATAATTAGTGTGTAAAAATATTTTAGATTATTAAAATTTAATAAATAAATTATAAAAGCATTTAAAAAGTAAAATTTTCACCTAAATATAGTTTTCTTACTCGTTCATCATTAATTAATTCATCTGAAGTACCTGCTTTAAAAATATCCCCTAAATTTATAATATAAGCTCTGTCGGTTATTGTTAAAGTTTCACGAACATTATGATCTGTAATTAATACTCCTATATTTTTTTCTTTTAATTCGGATATTATTGATTGAATATCTGTTACTGCAATAGGATCAATGCCGGCAAATGGTTCATCCATTAATAAAAATTTTGGATGTAAAACTAATGCTCTGGCAATTTCTGTTCTTCTTCTTTCTCCACCGGATAAAGAATAAGCTTTTTGTTTTGACAAATACGATATTCCCAGATCATCAAGTACTTCTTTCTTCCTTTTCTTTTTTTCATCAATTGAAATATCTAATATCTCGAGTACTGCTTCTATATTTTCTTCAACAGTGAGTTTTCTAAAAATTGAAGCTTCCTGAGAAAGATAATTTATTCCTAAACGAGCTCTTTTATACATTTGCATTTTAGTTATATTATGATTATCCATAAAAATATTTCCAAAAGTTGGATTAAGGAATCCAACAATCATATAAAAAATAGTTGTTTTACCAGCACCATTTGGTCCTAATAATCCAACAATTTCTCCCTGCTTCATACTAAATGAAGCATTTTTTACTGCAGCTTTTGCGCCATAATATTTAGTTAGTTCTTTGACTTCTAAAACTGATCTTTGGATATTATCATTTATTTTTTTAGTTATTTTTTTTTGTTTTTTATTTATATTTGGTCTTGGAGTTGTAATTTTTTT
>CAZYID010000046.1:9957-18755 GCA_964646595.1 uncultured Spirochaetales bacterium
TTGGAGTTGTAATTTTTTTTGTATTTAATTTTGTAATATTTTTTGTGTTTTTTTTATTCATAATTTATTTATTTTATTTTTCTGATTGATCTTTATCATCTGTTTCATCTGTATCAGTAGTTTCATTTAATATAGTTGCTTCTAAACCACCTTCTAATAAAAATGTATTATTTTCAACATCTATAATTATTTTTTTTGCACTATATACTGAACCTTGATTTTCTACTGATGGAAAACCGCTTATTTCCATAATTTTATCTTTTCTTGTATATTTTACAAAAGCTCCTTTAGCAAAAATTTCTTTTTGAAAAATTCTAACATTTCCTTGAATTATTGCAATATCTTCTTTATCATAATTATATATAGAATCACCAAAAACAGCAACTTCTTCATTTACATCAATATAAAATGCATTTTCATGAATTACAAAATTTTTTTCTTTTTTATAATACTCAGCAAATTCACCCCCAATATGAATTTTATCTTTTTCTTGAAATATTATTATATTTTTTCTAAAAACTGCTTTTTCAACATTTTCATCTTCTGTTAAAAATATTTCCATTTGATTGCAATAAATTTCGTTTTCATCTATTAAAATATGTGCATTTCCTTCTGCAATAAATACTTTTTGATTATTCACTTTTTTATAATAACCATGATCTGAACTTAATCTTAATTCATCTAGTTTGCCAAAAATTGAAATATTAATTATGATTAAAAGAAAAAATAATATTAAAAATTTATTTTTTTTCATTTTTTTTCCTCATCATAATAATATTTTATTTGCATATTTTCAAATCTTGTTGATTCTAATTTTAAATCAGATTCCATTGAATCAGCTTTAATATATGAGCCGTCTTTTTTTTCAAGCAAAATTTCTTTATCACTAATTAATCTATTGTTTTCATAATCTAATTTTAATTCATCACTATGCAATTTAGCATTATTTTCTAATATTTCAATATAAACATTTCCTATAAAGGTTAATATTTTTTCTTCTTTATCTATAACTCCTTTATCAGAATTAACTACTGTTATTAACTCTCCATCAGAGTCATAAATTTCTGCAAAAATTTTATCACAGTAAATTTTAAATTCTTTTTCATAAAACTCAGCATTATTAATATTTGCATATAAATATTTTTTTTTATTTTTATAAATATAATGTTCATATTTTTTTAAAATAATATCAGGAAGATTATTTTTTTTAATATCTAATTTTGTTATTTTTTTTATTTTACAAGAAAATAATAAAATAATAATAAATATAATTATTGATAACTTATTATTTTTAGATTTAATAATTACATCCATATTTTATTAATAAATATTTTAGACTGAATGTCGAGTTTTTTTATTATATTATAGTCAGATAAAAGGCAATATTAATATAGAATGTAAAATTTGAAGTTTACTGCTTCAAATGGTAAAATTCGAATTTTGCCTTTATAAATTATAAATAAAATTAAATATTATCGCAATTTAATTTACATATATTTATTTTAAATACTTTTATGTTTAATTGACGCTTTTATAAAATCTCTAAATAATGGATGTGCACAAAAAGGTTTAGATTTAAATTCAGGATGAAACTGTACACCTATACCAAATGGATGATTAGTCCATTCTACACCTTCTATTAAAATATCATCCGTAATACATGAAATTTTTAAACCATTATTTATAAATTGCTTTTTATAGTTATTGTTAAATTCATATCTATGTCTATGTCTTTCTAATATTGCTGCTTTTTTATATGCACTGTGTATTAAAGAATTAGTAAATACTTTTGATTTATAATTACCTAATCTCATTGTACCGCCCATATAATCAATACCTTCTTGTTCTTCTAAAAGACTAATAACAGGGTAGGGAGTTTGACTGTCAAATTCTGTAGAATTTGCTTTAGCAAATTGTAGAATATTTCTTGCATATTCTATAACCATTATCTGCATCCCAAGGCAAATGCCAAAATACGGTATTTTATTTTCTCTAGCATATTTTGCAGCTAATATTTTACCTTCAATGCCTCTTTCTCCAAATCCACCAGGTATTAGAATTCCATTTATATTTTTTAATAAAGATTTAATATTAACTGAAGTAAGATCTTCACTTTTTATTTTAACAATTTCTAATTTTGTATTATTTTCAATAGCTCCATGACTTAAAGCCTCATAAATAGATTTATAAGAATCATTTAAGTCAATATATTTGCCTACAACAGCAATTTTTTTATAATATTTTGGATTTTTTATTATTTTAATTAATTTTTCCCAGATGTGAAGATTTCCATTTTTAACAGGTAATTTCAATTTTTTTAATAATACCAGCGTTAATCCTTTTTCATTAAATGAAATAGGGACTTGATAAATTGAATGAGTTATATCAACTGCAGATATAACTGCTTCTTCTTCAACATTTGTAAAAAGTGAAATCTTTTTTTTCATTGGAATCGACATCTCCTGATCTATTCTACAAAGTAAAATATCTGGTTGAATACCAATTTCTCTTAATTTTTGCACAGAATGCTGTGTAGGTTTTGTCTTTAATTCATCATTTGCTTTAATTTTTGGAATAAGCGTTAAATGAATATATAATACATTTTCTTTTCCTATTTCTATTTGAAATTGTCTTGCTGCTTCTAAAAAAGGAATTGATTCTATATCTCCTACAGTACCGCCTATTTCAATTATTGATACATCAGTATCTTTTCCGGTTTCTTTTATCCTACGGGAGATCTCATCTGTAATATGAGGGATTACCTGCACACATTTTCCTAAATAATCGCCTTTTCTTTCTCTGTTAATTACTTCATTATAAACCTGTCCGGTTGTTATAGAATTTGATTTTTTTAAAGAAACATTTGTGAATCTTTCATAATTTCCTAAATCAAGATCTGTTTCCGCACCATCATCAGTAACATAAACTTCTCCATGTTGAAAAGGGCTCATTGTTCCTGCATCAACATTTAAATATGGATCAATTTTTGTCATTGAGATTTTAAATTTATTTGCTTCTAATATTGCTCCAATTGATGAACAAGCAATACCTTTACCTAATGATGAACAAACACCGCCTGTAACAAAAATATATTTAGTTTTCATGGTTATTCTTCCCTTTTGATCAAATTTTATATAACAGATGCTTTTTTTAGATATTTTTACATAAAAACCTATTATTTAGGATATGCATCAGTTAATTATTAACAATTTATAAATATATACGACAGGCATCTTACCTGTCGTATAATATGGATAAATATAATTAATTTTAAAATAATTAAATATAAAATATTATTTTTTATATATTATAATATCATCAACATCAATATCTTTTGTAAAATTATTATCTTTAATTACTAATTCAGCAATATTTTCATCAACTTTAACTACAATTCCATAACCTTTTATATCATTAGAATTATAAAAAAAAGTAGCTCTGTCAAATTCTAAATTATATTCTTTATTTTTTAGAATTACAAATACATCTTTTAATTTGATACCTGATTGTCTGCCTGCATTAATTATTGCTCTGTCTTTTGAAATTTTAATTATATGTGATTTAAATATAATATCATTATTTAGCCTGTTGTGAATATTAAATGCAGAGCTTAATAATTTTGTATTTCCATTTTTATTGATTTTATATTCTTTTATTAATTCGCTATTAACCGAATTAAATAATTTAATAGAAATATCAACAGCAGTTTCATTTTCATTTATATTTAAATCAAGATAAAATGGTGAATCATTATTCTTACTTATAGTCATTTTTTCATTTGTTTTATATTGTTTATTATCAAAAATATTTATTTCATATCTTCTGTCATGTGAAAAAATATTTTTAAATATTTTTAAAAAAATACTTTCAATATTGTAATGATTATTATGAATATTTTTATTAATAAAAATCGGAATATTAAATATATCATTTTTAACTTTATATTGGTCAATATTCCAATTATCTCCAAGTTTATATGTAATTCGTTTCTTTTCTATTTTAAGCCTGTCACTAATAGCCTGATCATTAGAATATTTATACGCAACCTTCAATTCATTAATATATCTTTCCGGTAATTTTAATAATAAAAAATATTCTGCTAATTCAATTCTTGGCTTAACAGTTTTTGGATATAATCTAATTGCTTCTTTTAAATAATAAACATAAAGATCAAATTGAGATTCTTTTTTTGCTTTTAATGCTTTTAAATAAAAATAATATGCTCTGTCTATTCTATATTTATTATCAACTTCATAATTATCAATAAAAATATTATTTAGAAAAAATTCAGACACTTCATCATCTTCACGAAAATTAAGAGCAATTTTCAATGATCTAATAGAACTTTCATTATCAGAAATCATATAATAAGCAGTTGCTAAAAAATAATAATTTAAATAATTATTTTTTTCTTTTTTAATTATTTCTCTAAATACATCTACTGCGGCCTGACCATTATTTATAAATAGCAGATATTTACCATAGTACTTTTTATATTTCAGCTTTTCTTTTAAATTTAATGCTGTTTGAATGTTTTCAATTGCCTTTCTAATATCTTTTTTATCAAAGTTAAAAATTGAATAATAAAAATATGAATCCGCGTTTAATGAATTTTTCTGAATATTCATTAAATAATAATCTTCTGATTTTGCTAAATTAATACTTTGATAATATTTTGCAGTAAGATAAATTGATTCAAAATTATTTGGATCAGATTTTAATACATTATCAAGAGTTTTTTTTGCAAGAATAAATTTATTTGTTTTAATATATAATTTTGCCAATCCATTTTGAGCATCAATATTAATTGGGTCTGTTTGTAAAACTTGTTTATATTTTTTTTCTGCAAGATTATACATTCCTAATTCTGTTTCAATGCCAGCAGAAAATATTGTTAATTTATCTGTATTAGTTGATAGCTTTAAAGCAGAATTTATATAATTATAAGCATAATCATAATTTTCAATTTCATAATAAAGATATGCCAACTCTAACATCGGATCAACATAATTTGGATTTAATTCCAACGATTTTTTTAAATAATCAATAGCAGAATAATAATCTTCATAAAAAAAAGCTTCTTTACCTTTTTTATATAAATCAATTGCTGATTGTGAATATAAAAATAAATTAAATAATAAAATGATTATTATAAAATAATATTTTCTAATTTTTAAATTAAACATTTTTTTTTACCTTTAATAAAAAGCAGTATAAAAAAGAATAATAAAATAATTTAAAAATAAAATCAAAAAAAATATATTTTTTTTATAATAAAAATATAAACTTTATGATTCTTCTAATTTAGGTAAAATTTCTACTTTTATTGATTTAATTTTTCTTCCTGATATTGACTCAACAGTTAGAACATAATTTTTATAATGAATTTTTTCATTTTTTAAAGGTATTTTACCAAATAACATAAAAATAATACCGCCTAAAGTATCAATTTCTTCTTCAATAAATTCAGTTCCAAGTCTTTCATTTAATTCTTCAAGGGAAATTCTTGGATTTATTAAAAAAATGTTTTCCTCAAGTTTCTGTATGTCATCTACTTCATTATCAAATTCATCCTGTATTTCTCCGACAATTTTCTCAATTATATCTTCAAGACATACAATACCTGCCATGCCGCCGTATTCATCAACAACAATTGCAAGATGATTTTTTTTCTCCCTAAATTCTATTAATAAATCATTAATAATTTTTGATTCCGGCACAAATAGAGGAACTCTAATTATCTTTTGAATATCTAAATTTGAATCTTTTTGAAAATATTTTAATAAATCTTTAGTATGTAAAATCCCAATAATATTATCAATATTTTTATCATAAACAGGCAGCCTGGAATGGCCTTTTTCTGTAACAACTTTAATAATATCTTTTATACTACTGTTACTGTCAATACTAATTACATCTACTCTTGGAACCATAATTTCTTTAACTGTAATATCACTTAACCGAATGATATTACTTATCATTTTTCTTTCATACTCATTAATACGTTTTTCATACTTTTTTAATAAACTCGATAAAGGAGGCTCCTCATCATCATTATTTTTAGAAAAAAGTTTTATTAATAATTTATTTTTTACCAAAATTTACTCCTGTTAATTTTAAAAAAACTTTATTTTGAATATCTATCATTTCTCCTTTTTCATAATTTTTATGGTCATATCCTAAAAGATGTAATATCCCATGTAAAATTAAATATAATATTTCCAGATATAACGAATGTTTTCTATCAATAGATTGTTCTTCAGCATATGGAACACATATTGCAATATCTCCTAAAAAGTTTGATTTAATAAAATCACATTTATCTCCTTCGATCTGAGAAAATGCAATTACATCTGTCGTTGATTTTTTTTTAAAGTATTGATTATTTAATAAAATCATAGAATCTGAATCTGTAAAAAGAATTGAACATGATGCTTTTTTTAAATTTAATTCTTTAAATATTTTTTTAACCCATTTAATAATTTTATTTTTTTTTATTAAATTATTATAATTTTTATTTATATAATATAAATATATATATTTTTTCATTTTATATTATTAAATTTCTTTTTTTTATTTTTTTTATCTTTCGGTTGATTATTTTCAATATTGCTTGTTTCGGGATATTCTATTCTTGGATGATACATGCTGGTTACAATTTTTGTAAATATTCGTTTTATTTTAGTAATATTTTTTAAAGTAAGTCCAGAATCATCTAATATACCTTCTTGAAATTTATCATTAACAATTTTTTCAATAACTTTTTCAATAGTTGTCATTGTATATTTTTTTAAAGCTCTTGTTGCGGCTTCAACCTGGTCTGCTAATAATACAATTGAAGACTCTGGAAAAGTTGGATTTAATGATTGATATTGATAATCAAATTTTTGCACTTCTTTTTTACCCGGTTCGCTACTTTTTATTGCTTCTTCATAAAAATATTTAATCAAAGTTTTACCATGATGCTGCGCAATAATATCCAATACTTTTTGAGGTAATCTTTCTTTTCTTCCTCTTTCTACACCTATATTAACATGTGCTTTAATAATTGCAGTACTAATTGAAGGTTTTAATTGATTGTGTTTATTAAAATCTTTTTGATTTTCAATAAAATATTCCGGATTATCCAATTTACCAATATCATGATAATATCCGCCAACCTTTGCTAATAAAGCATTAGCTCCAATTTCTTGTGCTGCTGATTCAGCAAGATTTCCAACAGTTATAGAATGATTATATGTTCCAATTGCTGTATTAAATAATTTTTTTAATAAAGGAGAAGAAAAATATGATAATTCTTGCAAACGGAATACAGTAGAAGTATTAAGTATTTTTTCTCCAATAATAATAATTCCTATTGATAAAATAGCAGAAACAACACCATTACAAAATGAAAATAAAGCAAACCATGATAATCTTACATTATTGAAGTTTACGCTAAAAATGATAAATAAAGAAATTAAAAAATTAAGTATAAATATTACTAAACTAGCTAATAATAAACCTGAACGTTTATTTATATCTGAAACAAAAAAAATTGTTAATATTCCAGAGAAAAAAACAAAAATTAATGCATAATTATTAAAACCTATAATAAAGAATAATAAAAATGATAATAATGTAGTAAAAAAAGCTGAATGCACTCGAGAAAATAAGAACATAAATGAAATTGAAAATGCTGAAATAGGTATGAATAATCCATAATAAATACTTAATTTATCATATCCTAAATATATTGGAATTAAAAAAAATATAACATCAATAATTAATATTATAGATATAAATATATAATTTTTAAAATCTTTAAATTCTTTTTTTTCAAATGAGTTAATAAAAAGATATAAAAAGCTTAGAATTAATATAAGGAAAAATATTGTTGAAAATACTTTTGATAAATCAAAATAATCTTTTTTATTTTTTACAACTAAGTTTATTTTTTCAAATAAACTTTTTGAAATTACTTCTCCTTTTTTTGCTACTATTTCACCTTTTAATACATTTTTATATACAACGGATTCTGATTGTATACGATTATTTAATCTTCTATTAGTAATTTGTTCATCAAGATAAGTATTTGGTATAAAAAATTGTATATATAAATTAATTAAACTATTTTTTTTATTTTCTTCGATTCCATAAAAAACATTTTCGATTTCATTGTTTAAATTTTTTTTTAATCTTTCAATATTTAAAATTTCTTCAGTTAAGTAATGAGTATATTTTAATTGACGTTTTACATATTCTCCTATAATTATTCCGGATAAATCATAATTAGAAATTTCTGATTCTTTTATATTTATTAAGCCCATTTTATAAAATTTTGTAAAAATATAAATAAAATTATTTTCAAAGGATTTATATTTATCATTTAATTCTTGTAAATTTTTATATTCTGAAGATGTTATATTAATTTTATTTTCAATTAATAAAATTTTAATTTCATTATAATTTTTAGAAGATAAAACTTTTTCAAAAATTTCTTTTAATAAATTATGCTGTTCTCTAACAATTTTTAAATCATAAATAAATACAGGTGGAGTAGTTGCTTTAATTATTTCTTCTCTTTTTTTAGTAGCTTCAATATCAATGTATTTAATATCCTGATCAGCAATTAAATCTTCGTGCAAAATTTGACCAACACGAATTTCAGGAGGTTGAAAAATTATTATAAAGAATAAAACGATAAATAAAATAATAAAATTCAAACTTTTATTTATAATTTGATTGTTATTATGAACTACATCAGTGAAAATGTTTTTAATTTTCTTTGGAATTTTCATGTTTATTATAGGCAGTTA
>CAZYID010000047.1:0-17966 GCA_964646595.1 uncultured Spirochaetales bacterium
ATGATCACTAATTCTGAAATCCCAGTATCTAAAATTCTTAATAAATCAAAAATTTTATTTTTATCAAATCTTATTGATGAAATATATATTAGCGACAGAATTAAAAATTATATTGTAGAAATTGTAAATGCATCAAGAAATCCACAAGAATATGAATTAGACATTTCTTCTTTAATTGAATATGGAGCTTCTCCCAGAGCCTGCATATTTTTAGCACGTGCAGCAAAAGCCAATGCATTATTAAATGGAAGAGGATATGTAACTGCAGATGATGTTAAAAGTATCAGTTTATCTGTACTTCGTCATAGGATTATCTTAAGTTATGAAGCTGAAGCAGAAGGTATTACTTCAGAAGATATTATAACTAAAATATTTAATTCAGTAACAGTTCCTTAAATGATTAATAATAAAAATTATAATGATAATAAAAAAATTCCTCAAGAATTATTTAAAAAAATAAAAAAGATAGAAATTCGTTCCAGACTTCTTGTAACTGAAGCAATGACCGGAGGATATAATTCTATTTTTCGCGGATATGGTATGGAATTCCAGGAAGTTCGAGAATATTTTCCCGGTGATGATTATCGTGCTATAGATTGGAATGTTACAGCCAGACATTCAATCCCTTATGTCAAACGCTTTAGAGAAGAAAGACAATTAAATGTAATGCTTTTAATTGATTCATCCGGATCGTTAGAATTCGGATCAACAGATTCAACCAAAAGCGATAAATTGGCTGAAACTGCGGCAGTACTTGCATTTACAGCCCTTAATAATCAAGATAAAATCGGTGCAATTTTTTTCACAAAAGAAATTGAAAAAGTTATTCATCCTTCAAAAAATAAAAACAGTATTTTAAGATTAATCAGAGAAATATTATTTTTAAAACCCAATAATAAAGGGACAAATATTAATAATGCAATTGACTATGCTATTAATACAATGAAAAGAAAAGGCATAATATTTATTTTGTCAGATTTTTATTCAGAAATTAATTATAAAAAGATTTTTATTGCATCAAAAAAACACGATATCATTCCAGTAGTATTTACTGATTCCTTTGAAGAAACTCCAATAAATGTTGGACTTGTAGATATGATTGACAATGAAACCGGTGAATTAATCCTTATTGATACATCATCAAAACATTACAAAAAATCAATTAAAGAAAGAAAAGAATATAAAGAACTTTTTTTCAAAAAACTTAAAAAAATAAATATTGAACCCTTAATTATTGATACTAAAGAAGATATAGAAAAATCAATAATAAAATATTTTGAAAAACGTATTAAAAAGATAAATAAATGATTTTTAAAATTCATAAAAAAATATTTTTTATTTTTATATACCTCTCCATTTCTTATTTTATTTTTTCAATTGGAAAAGAGAAAATTTCAAAAACAGAAATTAAAATAGGTGAAAAAATAAATCTATATATAACAATGCAAAATCTGGAAAATGTTAGTGTCTTATGGGAAGATTTAACTTCAACCAATAACAAAGTAGATGTTATATCTAAAAAAAGTTCTTATAAGAATAAAAATCTTATTTTTGAAATAGAATTCACTTTTTTTGAAAGCGGTGAATATAATAATTTATCTTTTACTATTCCAATCAGCCAACCAAGCGGACAAATGCTTTATCTATATAGTGAAAACTACAACATTATTGTAAAAAATCCTCTTACAAATGAAGAATTAGATGTTATTAGAAATATAAAAGATCCGTCAAGTATAGAGATAAAAAAAGAAAAAGATCAAGCTAGTTTTCCTTTTTACTTTTCATTTTATTTAAAAATAATTACAGCAATATTCTTAATATTAATAGCTGCATTGATTATTTACCATTTTCTTTATAAATATATTATGAAAATCAGAAATAATGATAAACTTAAAAATATTCCTCCTTATCAAATGTTTTTAGTAAAATTAGAAAAACTTTCATTTAAAAGAAATGATGATCGTAAAACAATAGAATTAAAATTATCAAAATTAACAGAAATATTTAAAGAACTTATTTATAAAGAATTTTCTTTAAATGCTCCTTCTGAAACTACCAATGAATTAATTATTTCATTAAAAAAAATTACTTTTGATCAAAATTTAGTTTTGTTATTAAATAATCTTTTAAAAGAAATAGATATGATAAAATTCGCAAAAGCGCCAATTGAATTTGACAGGTTATCATTTTATATTAGATCAATAAAAGAAATTGGAAATAAAATTCATAGTTATAAATTATCATTAGAACCGGTTGAAAATTAATACATAAGATAAAAATATCATTGTAAATCTATAGTAAAAATACTTACTATATATATATATTTATTATTTAATAAATCGAAAAACAAAATATGAAAATATATAGATTAGAAAATCCATGGGCTCTCATATTTTTAATTATTCCCATTTTATGCTTAATTGCTTTTTTATCTTCAAGGTTTATTTATAAAAAAGGAGTTAAAATAACCGGAGTATCTAATTTTAAAACAACTCTATCATTAGTACCTTTCTTATATTTCTCAACAATTTCTATTATTATAACAGGATTATTTATTATTGCTTTTAGTTTAACTAATCCACAATACGGAATTAAAAAAGAAAAAGTAATTACCGAAGGTATTGATATAATGATATCTTTAGATACATCAGGCAGTATGTTAATAAAAGATTTTTTAAAACAAAGTAGAATAGGTGGCGCAAAAAATATTCTAGAAAATTTTATTGATAAACGAAAAGGAGATAGAATTGGTTTGGTTACATTTGCTGATTCTTCACTTCTAAAATGTCCTGTAACAATAAATTATAAATTATTAAAATCAGTTATAAAAAAAACTGCTATTGATCCAAGAAAAAAAACTGCAATTGGTATTGGTTTAGCAAGTGCTATAAATAGAATATTAAATGTTAAAGGTGATATAAATCCTATTTCAAAGATTATTATTTTAGTTACAGACGGTAAAAATAATACTGGAGAAATTTCACCTGAAGCTGCTACAGAAATAGCTATTCAAAAAAAAATTAAAATTTATACAATTGGAATCGGAGATGAAAAAGAAATAGATTTTAATCTTTTAAAAAATATTGCAGATAAAACAAATGGAATATTTTTTCATGCAAAAACATCCGGGGAACTAGGCAATATTTTTGAAGAAATCGATAATTTAGAAAAACATAAAATTGAAACAATTGAATTTGCACGATTTAACAATGCCGGTTATAAATTTGCATCTACAGGGATATTCTTATTACTTTTTGGAATCTTCTTAAATACATTATTTTTTAAAAGGCTTTCATAATGTTTGAAAAACCACATTTTTTTTGGTTATTTTTATGTGTCCCTTTAATTGTTATATTGCTTATATTTGATATTATTTCAAATAAAAAGCGATCTAAAAAAATAGCCGGAAAAAACATTAAACTAATTATCCCTTATTATACTGAAGGACAAAAATGGATAAAATTGGTATTATTTACTATTGGATTTTGTCTTATTATTTTAGCACTTTCAAGACCTAAATGGGGATTAACAACTATTGACTCCAGAATTAAAGGAAGAGACGTTTTAATTTTACTGGATGTATCATATTCAATGGCTACAAATGATATTATTCCTTCACGATATGAATTAGCTAAAAACAATATAATTGATTTATTAGAATCAGAATGCGGGGATAGAATTGGTCTTATGATTTTTAGCGGGGACAATGAATTAATAAGTCCGGTTACTTTTGACTACGCTGCAGTGCAATTTTTTATGGACTCATTATATCCCGGAATGCTTGGTAAAGGCGGCACAAATATTGGTAAAGCAGTTTATGATGCAGTTCAATCATTTGAAGATGAAGGCGTCAGTAATAAAATAATTTTACTTATTACAGACGGAGAAAATTTACATAGTGATATAAACAGATCAATAAAAAAAGTTAAAGAGTCAAAAATTAAAATATATACTGTTGGAGTTGGAACTAAAAATGGACAACCAATTCCAATTTATGATTTAAATGGAAAAATATCAACTTATGTTAAAGATGAGAATGGGAAACATGTCATAAGTAAATTAAATGAAAAATTATTAAAAACAATTGCTGAAGAAACAGGGGGATTATTTTTCGGAATTTTAAATAAAAAAAACATATTGACTCAAGCAGTTAATAATATAAAAAACATTGAAAAAAAGGAACAAAATGAAATAAGCTTTGATCAAAAAAAAGATAGATATTATATTTTTTTGATTCCTGCTTTAATTTTATTTTCTTTAGGATTTATTCTTGATCAAGGTAAATTTTTTAAAATTAAATATAATAAATTTGACTGGCTTTTAAATAAAAAGATCATTATATTATTCTTAATATTATACATTTTTATTGATCCTTTAAAATTTCATGGGAAAAGTAATAAAGAATCTAATTTGGAATATGCAAAACAAAAAAAAGTAGGATGGATTGGAAAACCTAATGGCGGATTTTGGGGAAATATATTATTTAAAAAAAAGAAATATAAAAAAGCATTAGAAAATTATTTTTCTGCATTAAACATTTTAAAAGAAGAAAAATTAGCAAAATTAAATTATAATATTGCAAATACTTTCTACAAAATAAATAATTTAAAATATGCAAATCAGTATTATGAAAATGCTATTGCTTTAACAAATGATAAAAAATTAAAATCAAAAATATTTTATAATCAGGGGCTTGTTGAATTCAAAAATCAAAATTATGCAATAGCTTCCGAATTGTTTAAAAAAGTTGTAAAAATTGATGATCAAGATGATAATGCCAGGTATAACTATATTATATGTAATGAACTCAAAAAAGAAGCTGAAAATTTCTACAATAGATATGTAGATCAAAAATTAGAAGAATATTATAATGAAGATAAAGAACAAAATATCAATGAATCTAAAAACAAAAAATTAAATCAGCAATTTAATAATGAATATATTGAAAAACTACTTAAAGCACTTGATGAAAAAGAAAAAAAAGAAAACCGTGAAAAAAATCTTGAAAAACAAAAACAAGATTTAAATAGGATTAAATATTGGTAATAAAAAAAATAATTAAAACATTTATATTTATTTCATTATCATATTTACTTTTTTCTACAGATAAAATTAATATAAATATTAATTCAGATAAAAAAAACGTTGAAGTGAATGAAGTTTTTCAAATTGATGTAAAAATTGAAGGAATCTCATCTGACATATCATTGGATGAAATTAAAAATATCAATGAAAATATGATAATAAGATATGTTGGTGAAATGCACGGATATGGTTATAGTACAGTTGATAACAAAAGATCTGATTATTATGTTTTAACTTTTATTGTAAAAATAACTAAGCCAGGAGATTATGAAATCGGTCCTTTTGTTATTAATGTCAAAGATAAAAAACTTTCATCAGATTTATTAAAAATAAATGTTTCTGAAACTAATAGTCAAACAGTGTCAGATCAAAACAATAAAGAAAATTATAATTCTGAAAAAAATGATAAAGAGAATGATTTTTATTTGTTAGAACTTTCTGTAAATAAAAAAGAAGTATTTATAAATGAACCGATAGATTTTGAAGTAAATTTCTACCGCAGACTTGACTTCCGAAATCCAAATTATAAATTCTTAACATTTCCTAAAACAGCTTGGGTTGAACGAATAGAAGTAAAAGAAAAACCTAATAATAAAATTCAAAAAAACAATCAAAACTATCTTGTTGTCAATGTTGAAAAAGAAAAAGTATTTATTTCAAAGCCTGGAACGTATAGTATTGAACCGGCAACTCTTGATTTTATAGGATTAATTTCACCTAATTTCTTTTCAGTTCCAGAGCATATAATATTAAAAACCGAACCAATAACAATTACTGTTAAAGCTTTACCTGAACCTGCTCCTTCAGGTTTTACTGGTGCTATAGGATCTTTTAATTTAAAAGCAGAATTAGACCCAATGAAATTAGAAACAAAAAAATCAACAACATTAAAAATATCATTAGAAGGAGACGGTAATTTTCAAAATATTAATGAAATTGATTATAAAATTGACAACTCCTTTGAAACATATTCTTCAAATAGCATTATTGAAAAAAGTGGAATAAATAGTAAAACAAAAATATGGGAAACTTTATTAGTACCATCCACACCTGGTAAATTTGATATTAAATTAAATGATTTTCATTATTTTGATATTAAACAAAAAAAATATATGACATTAAAAGGTAAAAAAATTACTGTAAATGTATTAGAATGTAAAGATGAGCAATCTTCAAAAAAAAATTTAACATCAATTGATTTTTCTCAAATTAATAAAACCAATAATGAAATTAATAATTTAGATTTATTTAATATAAATTATATTAAAATTTCTTTAGGTAAGAATAACACTGTTTATAAATATAAATTATGGTTTAAATTTGTTATTGGTTTATATATTATTATTTTTATTGTTATTATATTTTTTATTTTAAATAAATATATAATTTTTAATTATATAAACAAAAATACTAATTCAGAAAAAAAAGCTTATAAAAGTTTTATAACTCATATAAATAAAATTAAACAAAATATTAATAAAGTATTACCACAAAAAGAAATTGATCATATTTCAAATATCATGGAAAAATATTTTATTTCAAAATTCCATATTGATTCAATTGAATTTACGTCAAAAAGCTTAAATGCTAAATTAAGTAATTATTTATCTGCTAAAATGCTAAATCATTTAAAAGATATTATTTCTAAATTAAATTTTATTAGATTTGGGAGTGAAAAAATATCAAATAATGATTTTTTAATTCTTATAAATACTATTAAAAAATTTATTATTGAAATAGAACTTTCAAAAAAATAAGGATATATATATTTTTATTATGAAAAAAATATTTTACATTTTTATATTTTCACTAATAATAATTATCAATATTAATTCAAAAGAAAATTTAATGATAAATGATTTTATAGAAGCTAATAATCTATATACAAATAAAGATATTGTAAATGCACTTGATAAATATTTATATGTTTTTAAAAATGGCTATGATAATTTTGAAGTGAATTACAATATTGGTTGTTGTTATTTTAAATTAAAAGAATACGGTAAATCAAGATTCTATTTTGAACGTGCGCTTAATTATAAACCATTTGATCCGGATTTATTTCAGAATTTATCAGTATTATATAAAATTATTCAAAAAAATCCTTTTTATGGTGAACAATTAATAATGAATAAAAGAATTATATATTTTATTCCAATCTATTTAACTATTATAATATTACTTTTTTTTACATTATTAATGCTTATTTCATTATTTATTCTATATATAAAAAAAAATAATAAAAAAAATTTTCTAATCTTATTTACTATTTTTTCAATTTTTACAATATTTTTTATAATTATTTTTTCAATTCAATATTTTGACTTTAACAGTAATATTTTTATTATTAAATCTAATGATGCAAACATATATCTTGCTCCAAATGAAGTTGAAACTGTTTTAACACCAATAACAGAAGGTACAAAAGGAAAAATATTAGAAAAAATAAATGGTTATATTAGAATAAAATTAAATGATGGTTTATCAGGATGGATAAAAGAAGAAAATATTATTAGTATACAAAAAATTCTTGATAGTTAAAATATTACATTAGAAATCAATCATTATTAAATTTATTAATCTACTTTAACCTTTAATAATTCCATTGTATTAATTATACGTTTTGATAATGATTTTAATATTTGTTCAAACCATCTTGGATGAACTTTATAAATTTCACTAAATGTTTCTGCAGTAAATGCCATAACAATAACATTAGTATCAGCAATACAAGAAGCAGATCGTGCTGAAGTTCCAAAAAAAGACATTTCGCCTATAATTTCTCCTGGACCTAGTATTGTTAAAACTTTATTAACTGTTTTAACATCTTTTGCCACAATTACCCTGCCTTTTAAAATTAAATACACGTCTTTGGTTTTATCACCCTCTTTAATTATAAAATCACCTTTTTGAAATGTTTTTCCATAGTTAAAAATAATTTCATTATCAATAGCTTCTAAACCACCAAGGCCAATTTTCATTATATATTCATATTTTTTATAAGGATCATTATTCATTAATTAACCTACTTCCTGTATTTTTTTATTTATTGTTCTTAAAAAAGCTGATAAGAATCCAATTGCTTTCATTCCTAATTCAGGATTTATACTAGAATCTAAAATAAATTCTTCTTTATTCCAAAAATACATTTTTGAATCCTCTAAAAATTTAACTTTTGAAATACGATAATCTTCATTTGATACACTTTCAAGTATTCCTAAAAATCCAAATTTGGAAATAACAATATTTAAAGATTTTTCATTTTTTAATTTATATATAATTTCAGCTTTTCCTTCTTTAAGCAAACCAACTGCATGTTTAGTTATTTCATCTCCTATATCATATAATATATCATTTTTTTTAAAATTATAAATTTTACTTTTAATAATTGCTGCCATTTATGCTTCCTTTATTTACTATAACATATTTTTTATGAATAATTAATAATAAAAATATAGTACAATTACAAAAATTATGTTATTATCTTGAACTCAAATATAACATTTTAATAATGTTATAGTAAAATGTTTTTTTTATTTTTAAAGAAAATTATTTAATAACCAAATTTTCATAAAAACATATATTTTAAAGAGAGGTTTTCTATGTCTGAAGAACAAAAAAACAATGAAGAAAATACAGCTGCAGTAGAAGCATCTAATGAAAATAATGCTCCTAAAGAAGAAGCTAAAATAACTCCGGAAGAAATTGCAAAAGAAACTCCTAAAGAAGCTGCAAAAGAAGCTCCAAAGGAAACTACTGAAGAAGCTCCTAAAGAAACTGTAAAAGAAACAGCAAAGGAAGCACCAAAAGAAGAAGCAAAAGAACCGGAAGAAAAGAAAAATAAAAAAATAAATTTAATGACTCTTAAAGAATTAGATCAAGCAATTGAAAAAACAAATAAAAACCAAGGCGGATTACATTCAAGATATGCTTATGAATTACTTAAGAGAAAAGAATTCTTTATTAATAGCAAAAAAAAATAATATAAAATCAATATTTTATTATTAAAATCAAATCCTCAATTATATTAACTATTTAATTAATATTATATTTTTTCATAATAGAATATTACAGTTTTCATTTACAAATTTAAAAAAATTTAATATTCTTTTTTTGTTTTATTTTAATCATGGAGTGTTTTAATGAATGTATTATTAATAGGCGGCGGTGGAAGAGAACATGCTATTGCTAAAAAAATCAAAGAATCACGAAGATTAAAAAAATTATATTGTATTCCTGGAAATCCTGGTATTTCTGAAATTGCAGAAATCTTTAATATAAACCAAAATGATCATTTATCTATTATTCAATTCGCAAAAGAAAAAAAAATTGATTTAATAATTTGCGGTCCAGAAAATCCTTTAGTTGATGGGCTTGCAGATGCTGCTTTAAAAGAAAAAATATTTATATTTGGACCAAAATCAAAAGGTGCAAAATTAGAAGGCAGTAAATTATTTGCAAAACAATTTATGTATAAATATAATATACCAACAGCTTCTTATATTTCATTTAATAATTATGAACTTGCAAAAGCATATTTACAAAAAAGATTAACATTCCCGGTGGTTGTAAAAGCAGATGGTCTAGCTGCCGGTAAAGGTGTAAAAATTGCTACCACTAAAGAAGAAGCAATTAATATAACAAAACAGTATATGATCACTAAAATTTTAGGTGATGCAGGAAATACAATTGTATATGAAGAATTACTTATTGGTGAAGAAATGAGTTTTTTTTATATTACTGACTCAAAAAATTTTTTACCTTTAATCCCTGCTAAAGATTATAAAAGAGTATTTGATGGTGATAAAGGTGAAAATACTGGAGGTATGGGCAGTTATGCTCCACATACGTCAATAACAAGTGAATTAAAAGATCAAATAGATAATGAAATAATAAAAAAAGTAAAAATTGGATTTAAAAAAGATAATATTGATTATAGAGGTGTCTTATATGTTGGATTAATGTTAACCAAAGAAGGCCCAAAAGTAATAGAATTTAATTGTAGATTTGGTGATCCTGAAACTCAAGTTATTTTACCGCTTATTGAAAATGATTTCTTAGAAATTCTTTATGCTACAGCTCAAGGAAAATTAGAATCCCATTCAATTAAATGGAAAAATGATTATGCCGCTTGTGTTGTCATTGCATCAGGTGGTTATCCTGAAAAATATAAAAAGGGTCTAAAAATAAAATTTAACACAAGTCCTTTTGAGTTTATACATGCCGGTACAGTTTATCAAGGAAAAAATATTGTAACAAACGGCGGCAGAGTTTTGAATGCAGTTGCTCTTGGTTCTTCTAAATCCGCAGCACTTTCAAGTGCATATAATATAGCCAAGCATGTGCATTTTGATAATTCTTTTTATCGTAAAGACATAGGTAAATAAATATATTATGATATGTTCCTTTTGCGGGAAAAAAGTTTTTAAAAACATCATTGAAAAATATTCAAAAGCACAAGATAAAAAAATAAATTACTTTCAATGTTCTTTCTGCTATTCATTACACCAATATCCAATTCCTGATAAAAAAATATTAAAAAAATATTACGATTCATATATTGAAACTAAAAAAGAAATGAATCCTGGATATTTAGAAAATTATAATTTATCATCTTTATTTAAAGAAAGAGATACGACTTTTGCTGAAATAGGTTTTAAAAAAAATTTGTTAAAAAAAACAACAAATGTAGAATTTGGATGCGCAAATGGTCAATTTTTAAATTATTTAAAAAAAAATAATGCTGAAAATATTATTGGAATAGATATTTCTAAACAGCTTATTTCTAGCATTAAAATACAGGATGTTAAATTAATTCTTGGGGATTTAAATAAATTAAAACCAAAAAGTATAGACAATTTATTCATGTTTAATATACTAGAACATATTCCTGACATAAAATCATTAATGAATAAAATTATTTCAACTGTAAAAAATACAGGTAAAATTATAATTGAAGTACCATTAACTGGAATAATATCAAAAACATTTAATAAAAACTGGAGATTTTTAATGCCTGATGAACATCTTCACATCCCCTCATTAAAAGGATTAAAAATTCTTTTAAAAAAAAATGGATTAAAAATAATCGGTAAAACAAGATTTGGCAGCGGTTACACAACCGGAATGATTCCTCTTTTATTAAAAAATATTTTTGATAAATTTGCAAAGTTTTTTTCTTATGGTGATAGAGGAGCTTTTTTAATTATTTTTAAAAAAATTAATTAATCTAAAAAAATATATTCATTTTTATCATCTTAAATGATATAAAATATATTATGAAATCATTGTATAAAAAATGTCTCAGCTGTGGAAAATATTTTTTAGATTCAACAGAAAATAGTAAACATTGCAGCGATCAATGTAAAGAACTTTTTGTTAGATGCACAATTTGCGGAAATTACTTCCAAATAAATGATGAAAACATAAATATCGAAAATTACATTTGCTCTAAAAATTGTGCAAAAAAATTCATAATTAAAGATAATAAAAAAAACCAAAAATTAGATTTTAGCAAACTATAATATTAATATGAATGAACTAGAAAAAGCATTATTATCAACAGAAAGCATTAAAATCGCACAGGAAAATTCTCCCTTCTGGTATACGTCAGGAACAATAGGTCCGTATTTTATAAATACGCATTTTCTACTAGGCAGTGAAAAAAAAGCAAATGATTTTTTAAATTTTATTAATATAAATAAAGAAAATTATAAAAAATTTATTCCAGAATTAATAGATAGAATTATTTCAATTTATAAATCAAATATTATTTTTAAAAAATCAATTGACAACTTTTACGCAAATATAAAAACAAAAAAAGAATTTATTCAAAGTGAATATATATCAGGAGGAGAAAGACGAGACTGGTTTTTTTCTCCTATAATTGCTTATCTATCAAATAAAAAGTTATTATTTATTTATAAAGACTTAAAAATATTTACTGAAAACAGTCAAGTTACTGATTTAAAACAAGCTAATGTTTCTCATATATGCGATTTGGTTACCCAGGCATCAAGTTATAAAAGAGCATGGATCCCTGCCCTAAAAAAAATAAATGCAAAATTATCTTTTACTGCGGCTGTTGTTGATAGAGACGAAGGTGGTACTGATTATTTTAACAAATTAAAAATCAAATATTATTCTGCAGTCTTAATAAATAAAGTTTTTTTAAATGATTTATTAAAAAATAATATTATAAATAATAATCAATATAACCTTATTATTGATTTTAAAAAGAATCCAATAAACTATGGTAAAACATACTTAACAAATAATCCACAATATTTGTTATCTTCACTAAATGATATAAAAAACAGCACTAAAGTTAAAACATGTATTAATGAAAATCCATATAATATTAATTTTAATAAAAATCCATTTGATTTAATAAATCTCAAAATTAAATGAAAGAAATAATTGTTGGGATTGATGAAGCCGGAAGAGGTCCTCTTGCAGGCAGAGTGTACGCAGCAGCAGTTATCTTAAATCCAAAATTTATTCCTGAAAATTTAAATGACTCAAAAAAAATTAATTGTGTTCAAAGAGAAATACTATATAATAAAATTATAAATAATTCTATTGCATACGGTATTAGCTTTGCTTCTATCGAAGAAATAGAAAATTTTAATATTTTAAATGCTACTATTATTGCTATGAGGAGAGCTTTAAAAAAAATAAAAAATAAATATGATATAATATTAGTTGATGGAAATTATTTTCCATTTAATGCTGACGAAAAAGGTAAAACAATTATCAAAGGTGATACAAAAATTAAAGAAATTATGGCTGCAAGTATTTTGGCAAAAGTAGAAAGAGATAATTATATGAATGAAATGAATGAATTATATCCCGAATATCAATTTTACAAACACAAAGGATACCCAACAAAACTACATAGAGAACTTGTTAAAAAACATGGTCCTTCTCCAATACACAGAAAAACATTCAAAGGAGTAAAAGAGTTTTATTATGGGTAAAATAAAAGAAAAAAATCAGCTGGATATTATATTTAAAATAATCAAGAAAAAGCACCCATTATTTAAATATATTTTAAAAAAAAATAATGATCATCAACTTGCACCGCAATCAAATTTAATTAATATTGCAATTGCTCAATCAGATAATCTGGTAAAAATTGTTGATTCTTATCTAATTTATCAAAAAATTCATTTTCATTTAAAAAATTATTTAATGAAATTAAGAAAGAAAAAGCTTGGTTATAAAAATGAATTTATTGATATTTTTTATGACATTTTTTTAGATAATTTTTTAATTTTTAAAGAATTATCAATATACATAAAAGATGACCAAAAACATTTTATCAATATATGGCTTGATTGTTTTTTTATAAGAATATTTAATCGGATCATTGATGAAACATCATCAAGATATCATAATATTCAACCACACTTATTTTTTGTTACTATTTTATTCCTTGCTTTACCGGAAATTTCAAAAGAATTTGAAGAAATTCCTTTTTCTTCTGTAATTCATTTTCATAAATCGACTCAAAAAGACTGGAAAAATTCACTAAATCTTTTAAATGATATAAAATTTGATAATGCAACCAGTATAGAATCTACAGAAAAAGTTAGATCATTTATACATAATTTTATGGGATTAAATACAATTATTGATAAAAAAAACAATATTTATTTTGATGAAGATGCAAATATTAATTGTATAAATTTTATAAATATTTTAATTGATAAAACTGAGGAAATGATCACTAATATAAAAAAAATCAGAGTTGGGCTTTTAAAAAATCCTGTAAAGTAAATTATAAATATTTTTCTAATTCATCAATACTAAAATTTTTTATTTTAACTTTACCAATATTTTGAGGCAAGACAAGCGGAATAATTAATTCTAAATTATTGGTTTTAATATTTTTTTTATCATTTTTTATCATTTTTAATAAATTATTTTTATTATATATATACTTAATATTAAAGAATTTATTTATAACACTAATAATTCTATCAACTTCATCATTTGTTAATTCACCTACTTTATTTGCTATAAATGATTCTTTAATCATTCCAAAAGCAACTGCATAACCATGGCTTAACTTATAATTACTTAATACTTCAATCCCGTGACCAATTGTATGCCCAAAATTAAGAATTCTTCTTAAATCTGTTTCTTTCTCGTCTTTTTGAACTACATCACTTTTTATTATACATGAACCATATACTAATTCTGTTAAAACATTATGATCTCTTTTTAAAATATTTGATATATTATTTTCAATAAAATTAAAATACTCGTCATCATAAATTATTCCATGTTTGATTACTTCACCCATTCCATTATTAAAATCAACATTAGGTAATGTATCTAAAAAGTTTATATCAATAATTACTTTTTTAGGTTGATAAAACAATCCAGAGCTGTTCTTCCCATATTTTATATCAACAGCAACTTTACCGCCATTACTGCTGTCTACCTGTGCTAATAATGTTGTTGGAATTTGAATAAAAGGAATACCACGCATAAATGTTCCGGCTATATAACCTGCCAGATCACCAATTACACCACCGCCTAAAGCTATAATTGTAGATTTACGATCAAAGCCTGACTTTATCATTTTTTCGGATATTTTTTGAAGAACTTTTAAACTTTTACTTTTTTCTCCATGTTTAATAATAAAAAATTTATAGTTTAATTTTTCATCTGAGAATTCTTTTTCAATTTTATTCTTATATAATTTATAAACATTATCATCAGTAATTACTGCATAATTATTATTAAGATCAATTTTTTTAATTTCTTTTGCTAAATTTATATTTGAAGAGATTAAGATATTATATGAATTGTTTACATTATAAATTAATTTAACATTAATATTTTTTTGCATTATTTTGGATTAATCATTTAATAAAAAATTTGAAATATTATATCTATAAAAGTTTTTAAGTAACATCCAGCAATTTATCGTAAAATTCTCTATAACTTAATTTATTTGGCGCGTCTTTAGGTAAACTCATTTGTTCAATTGCATCTTCCGGATGTAAATTTAATGCTCCGGAAATCATATATGGAATATGATATCCCCATTCAATTTCTTTTTTTATAGGTAAAATATATTTTTCAATTACTTCTAAAATTGGTCTTAAGTTAAACTTAGGATTTTTCAAAAATGACATTAATACTTCAGTAGGGCAATTTCCGGCTCCTCTTCCTATTCCATATAGAGTACTGTCAAGATAATTTGCACCTTTAATTATACCTTGTATAGTATTTGCAAATGCCAGTTGTTTATTATTATGACAATGAATGCCAACTTCTATGTTTTTTAAATATTTTTTATATTTATAATAATAAAAATCTATATCTTCGGAATACAATGCTCCAAAACTATCAACAATATAGCAGGCTAAAATTTTTGTTTCTTCTCCTATCTGCTGTAATGCTTCATCTAATTCCCATTCAATTGCATGGGACATAGCCATGATATTAATTGTTGTCTCATAACCTAATTCTCCTGCAACATTACAAAGATTTATAGCTTTATCAATATCTCTTACATAAGTTGCAACTCTTATTATATCTACAGGACTTTCATCTTTAGGTTTAATATCATCAATATCTGATTTATGTGCATCCATCATAATCGCTAATTTTGTATCTGTTTCCACACCATCAATAACTTTTCTTAAATCACTGTCATCACAAAAACGCCAGGCACCAAATTTTTCAGGATCAAATATTTTTTTACTGTTTCTATAACCAATCTCAACAATATCAATACCTGATTCACAAATAGCTTTATAAACTGCTTTTACCATCTCCAATGGAAATTTTGAATTATTTAATAATCCGCCATCTCTTATAGTACAATCTAATACTGTAATTTGAGGTCTATACATTTTTTCTCCTCAACTCTTTTTTTTATTTTTATTACACAAACCTTTTTGAAGGAATATAAAAATTAAATTAAAAAATGTCAAGTTTTAATTATAAAATGTAAACATAAAATAAAATGATAAATGTTTTATTTTCTAATTTTATATATACCAAATTACATGTATACAATTTAATTAAATAATATATTTTAGAAAAATATATAGGGGAATAAAAATGTATATTTTTTTTAAAACATTTACTAACTATATTTTAATTCTTATTTTAATAATATTTTTTATAAATAGCAGTGTTAGATCAAATGCTGTTATTAATAAAAATAATGATCTGCCGATTTGTATTTCTGATGAAGATAAAATGGCATTAATTTACGTTTATAGAAATGATGAACATTTTGGATCTCATCTTTCATTTTATGTATATGTTAACAATCCAAAAGACAACCAAATGTTAGCCGGTTTTACAAAAGGGCATCAATATATATATTTTTATTTAAAACCCGGTAAATATACTATTTATTCGAAAGCTGATAATATTGATAAAATTAATCTTAAAGTTTCTCCGGGTGAAATTTACTGCATCAAACAAATTCCTTTACCTGGAATAAAAGCAACTAACGAAATTCAGCTTGTACAGAATGAAGAAGCAAAAAAAAGTATAAATCAATATGAAGTTGGTAATATCAACAGAAAAAGTTTTTTGTAATAAAATATTATATTAGTTATCTATAAATTTTCTCTTATCAATTAATTTTACTGATGATACATGTTTCCTGTTTTTGACATAGTATTCAATTTTAACAACTTCTCCGGGTTTTTTATCTTTTAATACCTGTACTAAAGATGAATAATCTTTTATTTTAACACCGTCAATTCCAACAATTACTTCACCGCCAATATAAATTATTTTATTTCTGTAAACAGCTTTTTTATCCCCGCCTCTTAAACCGGCTTTATATGCTTCACCATTTTTTGCAACCATCATCACCATTACCCCGTAATCAACAGAATATCCTAGTTCTTTTGCAATATATTGATTAATTGGAAGAAATGTTGCATCAATCCATCCTCGCTTAACATAACCATATTTAATTAATTCATCTACTACTTCTTTAACAGTATTTACCGGAATTGCAAATCCTAAACCAATGCTTCCTCCGGAAGGTGAAATAATCATAGTATTTATACCAATCATTTTTCCTGCAGAATCAATCAATGGACCTCCAGAATTACCGGGATTTATAGAAGCATCTGTTTGAATAGCACCTTCAATAACTCCGCCTTCTTCTGTTTTAATAGGTCTCCCCAGCCCTGAAATAATACCAGCTGTTAAAGTTCTATCAAGACCAAATGGATTACCAATTGCATAAACTTTCTGTCCTATCATTAGATTTTTTGAAGATCCTAAAGGAATAATATGAAAATTATTTTTTGGATTATTAATTTTTATTACTGCCAGATCATTCTCCGGATCAACACCAATTATTTTAGCATCATAAACACTTTCTTCTCGAGTAAGAGTTACAGCGACTTTATCAGCATCTCCAATAACATGATAATTAGTTACTATATATCCCTTTGGATCAATAATTACACCGGAACCCTGCCCTTTACTGGTTTGCGGATATAAATCAAAAAAATATCTGACATATTCTGTTTTATAATAAGTAATGTTTACAACACCGGTACTTAAATTATTATATATATCAATTGTATTTGATTCTTCTTTATCAAAAGTGTATGGTTCATTTTTAATATCTAGAAAAGGCAGGTTATTAATTTCAGCCTGTTTTTTTATCAAAGAATTATTTTTATACTTATTAACAAACTTTTCATATATAAAAGAAATAGAAAAAATCAGTAAAACTACAACAATGAGAACATATAATATTCTATTAATTAATTTCATAATTAATTCCTTAACATTACTAATATTAATTTTTAATATATTAAAGAATTTTATTCTTGGCAATATGATTTTTAAATATTTGTATAATGTGTAAATATTTTAAA
>CAZYID010000048.1:0-9597 GCA_964646595.1 uncultured Spirochaetales bacterium
AATTGTTGATTAAATTAAAAATGTGAATGAGGAGCCAGGTATGCACAGTACTGAAACACCTATTATGTAAAAAATTTCATTATTGCTGATACAATAACTGTTATTAAAGTAATCCAAATAAATATGAATACTAAAGAAAAAAACCAATTTTTCCTTAATTTTAAAGGTTCTTTTAATGCCTTTTCTCGAGACTCTTCTATAATCTCTTTTGGAATCAATTTTATTGATAAAGTAATTAATGCTGGAATAATTATAAAATCATCTAAATAACCTAAAATTGGTATAAAATCTGGAATAAGATCAATTGGGCTTAGTGCATAACCTATAGTAAAAATAATAATGATTTTTGGCAATAGTTTTACTTTAGGATTTTGATACGCATAATAAATAGCAATAATTTCTTTTTTAAGGGTTTTTGCCTTTTCCTTCAATTTTTCAATTATTATCATTAATCATCACTTTTCTTAAAATAATTCAGATTTAACATTGCGCACAACTATATATACATATAAAAATATAATATCAATTCATGTAATTATTAACAATTATAAATGTTAGCAATAAATAAAATATATTTTCTTTGATTATTATTTCAAGGATTTGGGTGATAGAACTATTTGTATTTTACAAAATAATATATATTAATAGTTATACAATATCCTTACCACTTATACCATATTTTTCTTTTTCTTCATTTGATTTAGGTTCAAGATGAATTATAACATCATATAGATTCTCAATCTTTTTTTTAATATTTTTTTCAGCTTCTTTTGCTATTTCATGAGCTTCATTGATTGTTAAATGACCCTCTACTTCGATATCCATGTCTATTACAAATAGAGAAGATAATTTTCTGACTCTAGTTCGATGAGGATTAATTGCTTTATTAGTTTGTTTAACAGCTTTAAATATAGAATTATAAATTGATTGATCTTTAACACCATCCATCAATTCGGCGTTAGTTTCAAGAAAAATTTTAATAGCACTAAACATTATCCAAATACTAATTAATATAGCAAGAATAGAGTCTACAATTGAAAATTTAAAAATTATAGCAAATAATAAACCTATCAATACTCCAGAGGAAATTAAAACATCATTCTGCATATTTTTACCATTTGCAATCAGCATATTACTATTAATTTGTTTTCCGTTCTTTATTAAAAAAAATGCAAGTATAATTTTACCTGCTATAGATATACCGGTAACATAGAGTGCTATTTTTGATGGAATTATTAATACTGAAAAATTTATCAGATTATGAAGTGAAGTTTTAAACAATTCAAATCCAACAATAAACATAATAAAAGCAAGTATAGTAGTTGAAATTGTTTCCGCTCTAAAATGCCCATAAGGATGTTCCTTATCCGGTGGTTTTGAAATGATTAAAGCTGTAAATAAGGACATAATAGAAATAATAATATCAGATGAACTGTCTATGCCATCACCTGTTACCGCCAGACTATTAAAAATAAAACCAGTAGAAATTTTTAAAAGAGCTAAAATTGCATTACCAATTATACTGATCCATGACGCTAATTTAATTTTAGAAATTCTTTTTTTATCCATTTTTACACCTTGTATTTAATGGTATTCAATATTTTAAAAAATATTTTTTTTGAAGTAAGATTACATTTTTAATAAAATTTTACTATTATATAATAATCAAATTCTCTAAATTAATTTTATAAATATAATTATCTGAATCATGTATTATTATAATTAATTTTAATTCTATAAGTTAATTTTTTTAAAAAAAGCTCTGCGTCCAACTTTTGAATAATCGATGAAAGTCTGCACACTCTGCGTTCTCGGCGGTTTCATTAATTTTTTATTTATATAATTAATAATTTAAACTAAATTATTAATTATTTCATCAAGTTTTACTAAAGCAAATGAAGTAGCATAATCAGAAATAGCATAAGGTAAAACCAGCATTTTATTATGAACCATAGCTCCGCATGTATATACAACATTTGGGACATAACCTTCTCTCTCATTTTCATTTGGTTGCAACAATGGCTCTTTTAATCTGCCAATAACTTTTGACGGATCATCTTTATCTAATAAAAATGCTCCAATACAGTATTTCCTCATTGGTCCAACACCATGACTTAAAACTAACCAGCCTTCATCAATTTCAATTGGAGAACCGCAATTACCTAATTGAACAAATTCCCAGGGATAAGTTGGTCTAATAATTATCTCAGGAGAATACCAAAAATGAATATTATCAGAATACATTAAATAAATATTTTCATTATCCTGTCTTGATATCATTGCATAATAATTATTGATCTTTTTTGGGAATAAAGCCATTCCTTTATTTTGAACAGCCGGACCATTTAATGTAATAAACTTAAAATGATAAAAATCTGGAGTTTCAATTAATTGAGGCAGTATTAATTTCCCGTCAAATGCAGTATATGTTGAATAATACGTGTATGTATCATCATCATTTTTAAAATAAACAAATCTGGCATCTTCTATTCCATTACGCTGTGAAGGTGCAGATGGAAAAATAGCTCTTTCTGATAATCTTTGATTTGTATGAAAAGTTACTTCATAATTAGATTTTGCAAGAATTATAATATCTTCAGTTATTGATTGCATTTGACTTTTTTTATTATTACTATAATTTCTTAATACATGATCAATACTTTTTTCTAATTCACTTAAAGTAAATGTTTTTTCTAAAGGAGTCATTACTTTTCTTGAAATTTCATTGTCGAGTTTTAATTCATCTAATTTTTTTGAAAAAAGTTTTTTTTCATACAATGAACTTGGTATAGTATCCGGTTCAGTAACATAATTAGTAGGTTCAACAATCCTAATAGTATTGTCAGCATCAATATATCCGTCTCGAAATGTAATTGAAGAAATATGACCTTCACCGGTTGCTCTAAGACTTAAAATAAATCTAACAGTACCTTTTGGAAGACCATTTTGGTCTGGATGAGGTACTATTGAAGGATTAAACAAAGCTGCAGATTCTAAAGAATATTCTTGAGTAAAATAAGCCCCAATTAATAATTTTTTTTGTCTAGAAATATCAGTATCTGTAATCATATAATCTTTAACATAATTAAAATGGCGCATTAATATTTCATCAATTTTTTGATGACGATCAGCAAATTCATTCAGTACTTTATTTAATAAATTTGAAGTTTGATTTTCTGATAAAGTCATAATTCTGGAAATAATTCTTGAACATCTTTCAGGAATTGGGATAAAAGGTCTAATTAATACTCTTGTGCGGTCCGGATCTAATAAAGGTCCCGATCTGAAAACTGTAATTTTTTTTTTTGCCATGTTTTTTTACTAATAGGCCGAATATCGAGTTTTGTATTATAGTTTTCTCATATATTTGTCAAATAATCGGCAATTATATTTCAAATAGTAAAACTCGAATTTCTCCTTATAATTTAAAATATAATAAAAATATAACAATTACAATCTTTAAATTAAAATAAATATTTTTTTTAAAAAAAATTATTACTTTATAATAAATAAAAAATAGAATATAGTTAAAATTTATAAGATTTGTTCTAAAAAGGGCTTCTATAATGGATATAGAAAAAAATAATGAAGATAGTAAAGAAGATTTATGGAATAAAAATTCAATTAAAACTGTAGAAATTAATATATTAAATAATATACTTGAATGTAAAAATGCTTATTCAGTAGAAGCTTGTATAAGTTTTGCAAAATTATTAAATATTTTAGGATTGACTGAAGAAAATTATCCTTTATTTATGCAATTTCTTGAAATAGAAAATCATTGGGTAATTGACTCATTAATTGGTAATAATAATCCATTTTTATTCTTTAATTCAATAAATCCTAATAATTTTATTTTACAAATTTCAATAAAAATTTTAACAAAATTTCATCCTAAAACAATCTATCATAAAACTTTATCTGTATTATTAGGTATATTAGAATATAATTATAGTTCTCCAAAAGATGGTTATAATTTAAATCCATTAAATTTTACTGATATTAATAATATTGGTAAATATTTAAATAAAGAAAAAGGTAATGACTTTCTAAATAATATTTGCATTATAAATATCTTAAACTATCTTGGATCTTTAGAAGGAAAAACTGAAGACCCTAATATTGAACAAATGGCGAGACAAGCAAATAGCGTAACATCATGTTTTGATGATCAAAAAAAAACAATGGTAGATATTATACCGCATTCTTTATTAAATAAATCTGATCCTGTATTAAAAGAAGTACCGCCAGAATATATATATATAAATTAAAAAAATGTGTATAGTAATTAAAAATTTATTTAGGGAGTTTTTCTAAATGAAAGAATTATTTGAAAAAAAATTAAACTTGAGTGATGAAATTATTGATCAAATTAAGTATAATTTTTTTTCTAATATTTTACTTTTAAATAATCAAGAAGCTTTAGAATCAGCAATTTGTTATGCACACTATTTAAATAATATTGGTTTAAATAATGATAATTATCCGGCTTTTTTAAAAATATTAAGTACTAATAATGAATATGTAACTGATGCTTTACTTGGCTCACAAAATTCATTTTTATTTATGAATAATTTACAACCAAATTATTTCATAATTTCAACATGCTTCAGTTATTTAATTAAATTTAAATCCAATCAAATAAATGATAAACTTTTAGAAATTATTTTGGGATACCTTCAAACCATTTATAATCCTCCTGTTTTTGGATATAAACTGTATCCCCCAACAATGTTTGATTTAAATAATCTTAGTAAATATTATAATAAAGAAAATGAAAAAAATAATCCGGTAAATACGGCAATTTTAGAAATTTTAGAAAAAATAAGTAATTTAGAAAATGAAAGTTTTGATAAAAATATGGAAGAATTAGCAATACACGCGCATAATATAAGAAATAATCTTATTGATTTAATAAAAAAAATAGATGAAGTTTTACCATCTGTATTACTAAAAAATGAAATAAATGATATCACTAAAATTCAACCAAGAAAAAAAATATTATTATCAAAAATAGAAAAAAATGATAAAAAATCTTAAAAATCAAAATAAAAATAAATTTTAATTATTTTGATTTTGTATAATTATATTAATTATTTTTTTAAAAAAGTTTCTTTTTAAAAAATAAAATATTATAAATACAATAAATATTTTAAAGGATAAAATTATGGGCTCAATAGGATTAACTGAAATACTGCTTATTTTAGGTGTTCTAATTTTAGTATTCGGCGCTTCCCAAATACCAAAAATAGCACGTTCATTGGGAGAAGGTTTAAAAGAATTAAAAAAAGGTATAAAAGAAGCCAAAGAAATCGATAAAGAAGATAATGATAAAAATGTAAAAAAATAGGATAAACAATACTACTTTATTTTTTCTTAGAATTTTTTTTACTTGATTTTGTATTATTTTTAATATCTACTGATATTGTATCTTCATCAAAATTATTACTTTTCTCTTTATATTTCTCAAATTCTTTTAATAATTCGTCTTTCTTTTTAAAAATATATTCTTTTAATTCCCAGAATTCATCTTTACCTTCTTTAAAAGATTTTTCCCAGATTAATTTAATTGATTCTTTTGTTAAATTGCCTTTTTCTTCAATATATCTTTTAGTTAATATACCGATAGCATAAGTCCCTGCATAAGCAACACTTGCATTTATTACCCACCCAATAAATGGAATAAAACTATTTAATATTTTTGTTGTAAATTTTAAAATAAAACCTATACCTAAAGCACCGCTTATCATTTTTAAAAATTCTTTAGGTTCAATTTTAAAACTATAAATATTTGCTATTTTAGTAATCATCCCAACATGAATAACAGATAAAATAGCAAAATCAGAAATAGGAACAAATGGAATAAATCCAATTGCTGCTGCTACAACAGAAAAATTTCTTAAAGTTTTTTTATATTCATGATCATTAATTTCTTCTATATTATAAATATCAAATTTAAAATCAGTATCATTACTATTTATTTTGAATGCTTTTCCAAGTTCTGCTAATCTTATTATAATTATTTTTGATGTTTCAATACTTTCAACAATAGATTTAGCTATTTTAAAATATTTTATTTTATTTTTATCTTCAATACTATTAACTATTCTTTTTATATCAACAGAGTTTAATTTTATTTTCAAAGATACTAATAATTCATCTTCAGAAATATTTTTAAATTCATTATTTAATATTTCTAAAATTTTTTTAATATTTTGATTATTAATATTTACTGATTGAACTGGATAAATCAACAATGAAATAACATCTTTATTCATTAATAATTAAACCTCCACCATATAAATATTATTGCATTATTACATTTTTATATTAAAACAATAAAAAAAAATAAACAATAAAAAAAAATTTAAAAACATATATATCAGATTTGTTTAATTTAAAATTCGGCAGATTTTGTTTTTGAATTTACAAATCTATAAAAATCATTAATATTTCTAACAACAATTTTATTAGGAGGTGCAACAACAATTCTATTTTGTTTGGCAAAATGCGCTAATATTGCTTTACATTTCATTTCATCCATACCGCTCCAATTAGCGACCTGTTCCGGTGTAACTTCTAATGTAACTTCTTTTGTATCAGATAAATTCAGTCCTTTTTGTTCAGCTAACATTAAAAATACATCAGCAACTCTTGCTTCAGGAAAAGCTAAAGTAATTGTTTTTAACCGTCTTTTTTGATCATAAATTCTATTAGCAAAAATTTTTAATAATTTTATAGCAATTTCAGGTTTAGATGTTATTAATATTTCAAAATTTGCTTTATTAAACTCTAAAAGTTTAACATTGTCCATTGCAACAATTGTTGCACTTCGAGGAGCTTCTTCAATGATAGCCATTTCTCCAAATACTTCACCCGGTTGTAAGATATCAAGTATTTTTTCTTTATCAGATAATATCTTACTTATCTTTACCCTGCCCTCTAAAATAAAATAAAAATTTGTGCCAGGTTCATATTCACAAAAAATGATATCACCTTTAGTAAATGTCACACCAAATTTATCAAAAAATTCAGGGCCAAAATCTAAACCAGTTTGTGTATTACTCATCTTATTTTATTTCCTCCAAAGCTCTTCTTGTTTTTCTGTAAATTGGATCTTTTTGATCAGAATTTGTTAAAATATTTTTAAAAACTTTTAATGCTTTCATTTTTGCATCTACTTTAATATATGAACTGCCAATATAAAATAACACTTCCAATCTTTCACTAAATCCAGAATGCTTTGATAAAAATTTAGATAAATGATTAATACATTCATCATATTTTTCTAAAAAATAAAAACATTTACCAATTTCATAACTGGCTAATATTTTTACATTCTCATTTTTCATACCAAGAACATCTTTAAAAACATTAAAAGCATCCAAATATCTGGATGTAGTCATTAAAGATATACCCTTATAGTATATTTTACTCTCTTTAGAGTCAACACCTTCTAAATTAATTTCCTCAGCAGCACCTGCTTTTAAATTTATATTTTTAAAATCATCTTCAACACTATCATCTTCGAAATCTTCGAAATCTTCAAAATCCTCAAACTCATCAAACTCATCAAAATTATTTCCATTTTCTTCATTTTTAATTATATTACTTTCTTGTGCACTATCATCATCAAGGATAAAATCTTCATCTTTTGCATCAGATTCATTAGCAACTTCAAAATCTATTAAATCATTTTCATTCGACTCCGACTCTTCGTCGGAATTATCTTTGGACGACAAGTCATTATCTTCCATTGCATCAAAAGAACCTTCTGTGGATTTAAGTCTTTTTGCAGCCATACTGGCAAATTTTCCAGACGGATAATAATTTAGATATCTTTTATAAACAGTTTGCGCCTGTTTGATTTTTCTGTTTTTTAAATAATATTCACCAATTTGAAAAAATTCATCTGAAGCTTCACTTGATACTTTATTACTTACAATGTTTTGTATTTGCTTGCCGACTTTTCTTAATTGATTAGAAAAAACTTTTAAAATTTTTAAAACAATCTGTGTATTTTTCATTATTAATGCTTCAAATTCATCAGCTGGAAATTCAAAAATCACAGAATTAGTAACAACTTGAGCTGTTTCTTCTCTTGGGTATTTAATTAATCCGGATTTTACACCAAAAAACTCACCGGGTGAAATTAAATCAAGTATTTTCTCTTTTGTTGTAAGATCATTATATACTAAATTTACTTTTCCTGATTTTAATAAAAAGACACTATCAGCCTTATCACCCTCAAAATAAATAATTGAATTAGGATTAAAATTTTTCACCCGAGGGGACATATAATTACTCCAAAAAATATTTTATTTTATCTCTTCATATTATAAATTTATAATATATTTTTCAACGATTAATTAATTAAATAATCGGTTATTCCACCTTATAATTCAAATTATCTTAATATATATTATAATATAATTTTTAATAATAAAACTATTTTTTTTCAAATAAATAAAAAATCAATTTTTTTATATTATTTCAACAAAATTCCTTTATTTAAAGCATTAACTATTTCAATAGTCTGTTTACTTTTGTTCATTGTATAAAAATGCAAGCCCGGAACCATATTTTTTAATAAATCATTCGCTTGTTCAATCGCATATTCTATACCTATTTTTTCAATGTCTTCTTTTGTATTTTGATGTTTTTCTAATTTTTTTAATAATCCATCTGGAATAGTGGCATTAGATAAAGAAATTATTTTATTTATTGCATTAAAATTTAATATAGGTAAAATTCCGGGAACTATTGGAACATTTATACCCTTTTTTAATGCAATATCTCTAAATTTATAAAAATAATCATTATCAAAAAAGAGCTGGGTTATAATTACATCAGCTCCGGAATCTACTTTCATTTTTAAATAATTTATATCTTCATCTAAATTTTTATTTTCCTGATGTCCTTGAGGATATCCTGCAACTGCTATTGACCAATCATAATTTTTTTTAATAAATTCAACTAATTGAAAAGCATAATTAAAACCGCCAATTTCTTTTGTATAATTTGTCTGACCAACAGGAGGATCACCTCTTAGAGCTAATATATTTTGAATATTATTTTCTTTAAGTAAATCCAGTATTTTTTTTAAATTATCCTTAGTTGTATTAACACATGTTAAATGTGCTACTGATTGAAGTTTTAATTCATTAATAATTTTTGATGCAATTTCAACTGTCCTATCTCTGGTACCTCCGCCGGCGCCATATGTGACAGAAACATATCCTGGATTTAAAGATTTTAATTCTTTTATGGTAGTAAATAATTCTTCAAGATTATAGTTTTTATTTGGGGGAAATACTTCAAATGAAATTACTTGTTCATTTTTATTATATATATCACGTAAAAACATTAAAATTTAACCAAAAAAAAATTCAGATTATTAAAAATTTGTTTATATTGTAAACTAGTAAAGTCGTAAAAATTTATTGTAGATTAATATAAATAAAACATCTAATATGTTTAAGTTAACAATAAATTCTTAAATTGTAAAGAAAAAAAAAGCTAAGCATTTATTGCTTAGCTAATTTTCAGGATTGTTTCACATTCTCCATTTAATTATCTAATCGGGGATTAGATTGA
>CAZYID010000048.1:9697-17826 GCA_964646595.1 uncultured Spirochaetales bacterium
TTTTCAGGATTGTTTCACATTCTCCATTTAATTATCTAATCGGGGATTAGATTGACAATTTAGGACAATAGATTCAAGGAAACAACTATTAATCACATTTTAAATTTCGGAATTTTACAAACTTACTTAAGTATTTTTTTTAAACAATTTATTACTTTGAACTAAAATGTATTCCGATAATTACATTAAATAAAAGATAGATTAATCATAAAATGAAAATCAAAATAAAATTATTAATATTAATTATCCTCTGCATCTCAATATTTTCATTTAGATTATTATTTTCTGAAAGCCCTATTTATTTAGTTCCTATAGAAAAAACATTTGTTTATAATAATTTTTTTGATTCGTTATATCCATTTATGTATTCAACAAAAATTATCAAAGTAGATAAAAATTCTTTATTAAAACTATTAGATGAAATTGATTATGAAAATGGTTTTTATGGAGATATACTGAAAGTTGAAGTTGTAAAAGGATATAATAAAGGAAAAATCGGTTATATATTAGAAGAGGATGTTTGTTTGTCTCATGAATCAATTAAAAACAATATAAGTGTTTTTTTTGAAAATGATATTGTTGTAGACAATCAAAATAAAATATTAAAAGGGACCAGATGCTCAATAATTAATTCAATTATAGAATTAGGAGAAGAAGTTTTAACATTAAAATTTCTATCTTCTTCTCTTAATAATTTGACTTTAAAATATACTAAAAAAAATAATATACATTTTATAATTAATAAAGAATCAGAAATTCTTTATCACTTACGTAAAAATAATAAAATTGTAAAAATAGTAAATCCAAATACTTTACTGCCAATTGAAAATGCCGTTTATAACAATGTACGAAGCGATAAATACGGTATTTTATATATTGATAATAATTTAAATTCAAAAATTAATTTAATAAAAAAACATGGTTATACAAAAGGAATTATTATTTCAAATCATAAAGATGAGAATGTTCACTTATGTTTTATTGAACAATTAGATTATATAAATTATTATGATGATAGAGAAACAATTTATAAAAATGATATTTTTAATTTTATAATAAACAATAAAAATAAATCTATATCTAACAAAATAGGTATAAAAATACTTTCAAAAAACAGCCTTTCAATCTTTGGATATCCGGATATAAAAAAATATAATATTAATATAGAGGGAGGATTTTATATTGAAAACCTGCCTGAATTCACTAATACAATTTGCCGAATAAATAGTAATAATGACCGGCTTGAATTAAAATATTTTAATATAGATAAAATTGAATGGGAAAATGTAAATATTAAAAAAAATAAAAATTATCTTTCTTTAGAATTATCAAAAGACGGATATTATTTATTATTTTCAAAGTCAAAAAGCAATGAAAGTAAAATTAAAATTTCAGAAAATAATAATTTAAATTATAGCAATATATATTTTAAAAATAAAGAAGGCAATAATTATTTTACCTGTAATAAAAAATCAAATGAAATCATTATACCTGAAGGCAGCTATGAAGCTTTATGGTTTTCAATAAATTCTCCTTATAACTTATTTCAAAAACTATTTTATTTTAATTCTCAAATTTCTAATTTAAATTTTAATGACATTATTAAAACTGATACTTCTAAAAATATACTTAAAGGTTTTTCAGAATTATACAATGGTGATTGGTATAGAAAAAATATTAAGGTAAATGGCAAAAATACTAATTTTGAAAATAAAGTAGAACATTTGGGCGACATGAAATTAAATTCTATAAATAAAATCGCTTTTATATCTGATGATTATATATTTGAAGGATTTATTGAAATTATTGATAATCAAAAATTATTTATTCATATAATTTATATTAACACACCAATATTAGATCAAAACTTAAATTATAATTTCTTAATTAATCCATCTATTTTTAATTCTCAATTAATTATTCCGGCATTTTATTCATTTAAAGTTGGAATACTGCAAATTTCTTTTAATAATATTTATTTTAGCAGAAAAAAAATATCTAATGATTCAACAAATAATAAATTATTGATATTGGAAAGCAATATAATGGGATATATAAAATTTCCCAATTCTGAACAAGAAAGTTTTTATAAAATATATTTCATGCAATAAAAATTACTAACAATTAAATTTTTAGAATTTCTCATATAAAATTTTCCATCAACATTTTTAAAATATTACATGAGGAATTTCAGATAAAATTCTTTATTTAATATAATTAATATGTTATTTGGTTAATATATGAAAAAATTAAATTTTAAAAAAATATCTATTGATGATAAAAAAATAATTAATAAATATTTCAATAAATATCCTCCTCAAATTTCAGAATATACTTTTACAAATCTTTTTGTATGGCATAAATCAAGAAGTATAGAATTCGCTCTTTATGATGAAGGTCTAATTATTTTAGCATCATCAAATGACAAAAAATATTTTTTGCCGCCAATAGGATTTAAAGATAATAAAAAAATTATTAGTTTTTTACTCGAATACGGACAAAAATACAATTTAACAAATACAATAAAAAGGATTGACGAACAAACAATTAGTCCTCTAATGAATATAGGATTAAAAATTATTGAAGACATTGATAATTTTGATTATATTTACAACAGAGATGATCTTGCTTTTTTAAATGGCAGAAAATTCAGCAATAAAAGAGGATTTGTAAAAAAATTTTGTGCAGATTATTATCATAAATACTGGAATTATCAAAATAGTAAAGAATGCAGAATAAAATGCCTGAACTTTACTGAAAAATGGTTTAAAAACAAAAAAATAATTAATGACACATTACACAATGAATATTTTGCAATAAAAGAATTCTTTACAAATTATGATAAATTAAATGCAATAGGCGGAGTAATCTGCATAGAAGATGAAATAGTAGCATATTCGTTTGGTGAAAAATTAAATAAAGATACTTTTGTTATTCATTTCGAAAAAGGTGACCCGGAATTCAATGGTGTATATCAGACTATAAACAAATTATTTGTTGAGAATGACATTGATCAAAAATATAATTATATAAATCGAGAACAGGATTTGGGAATAATTGGAATAAGAAAAGCAAAACAAAGTTATTATCCTGTAAACATGATAAAAAAATATAATATTACAATTTAAAAAAATTAAGGAAATAAATAAAATGCGTTTATCAAAATATTTTTTTAAGACAATAAAAGAAATTCCATCAGATGCAGAATTAAAAAGCCATAAGCTTTTAATTAGAGGCGGATATATTAAACAAGTCAGTGCAGGTATTTTTTCATATTTACCAATAGCTTTGCGTTCTTTAAAAAAAATTGAAAAAATAATTAGAGAAGAAATGGATAATATTGACGGTTATGAAGTAAATCTGCCTGTTGTAATGCCTGCAACATTATGGACAGAAACCGGAAGATATCTGGAAATCGGAGATGAAATGCTTCGTTTTGAAGATAGATCCGGACGTAAAATGCTTTTAGGCATGACGCATGAAGAAGCAGTTACAGATATTGCAAGATATGTTACAAATTCATATAAACAACTGCCGTTTATGCTTTACCAGTTACAGACTAAATTCAGGGATGAACCAAGAGTTAGAGGAGGATTAATTCGTGTAAGAGAATTTGTTATGAAAGACGCATATTCATTCCATACAAGTCAAAAAGATCTTAACGAATATTATTTAAAGGCACATAAAGCATATGAAAATATTTATTCAAGATGCGGTCTCCCGGTTATTTCTGTTTCTTCTGATGTAGGTATGATGGGAGGAAGCGGTGCTCACGAATTTATGGCAATAGCTGAAAGCGGTGAAGATACAATTATAGTTTGTTCTGATTGTGATTATAAAGCTAACAGAGAAGTTGCAGTTGCAAAAAGGTATTATAAAAACGAAACAATGAAAGAACCTGAACAAGTATCAACACCAAATATGAGCTCTATAGAAGAAGTCTCAAAATTCTTAAATATAAATCAAAACGAAACATTAAAAGCAGTTATATATTTTGTTGATAATAAATTAATAATGTGCGTTATTAGAGGCGATCTTGATATAAATGAAACAAAATTAAAAAATTATTTAAAAGTAAAAGAATTAACATTTGCGGAAGATAATGACTTAAAAAAAGCTGAAATAGTACCGGGTTTTGCTTCTCCTGTAGGATTAAAAAATGTAAGACTTATTATAGATGAATCAGCTGCAAATTCGTCAAATCTTGTTAGCGGATCAAATAAACCTGATTTTCACACAAAAAACATCAACTTTAAAAGAGATTATAACTCAGAAGAAATTGTAGATATATCTTCTGTAAAAGAAGGTGAAAAATGTATAAAATGCGGAAAAAAATTAAAAATCTGCCGCGGTATTGAAGTTGGAAATATTTTTAAATTAGGCACAAAATACTCAAAAGCAATGAATGCAACTTATCTCGATGAAAACGGAAAAGCAAATGAAATGATTATGGGATGTTATGGAATAGGTGTCGGAAGATTAATGGCGTCTGTAATTGAAGTTGTATCTGACGAAAATAAAATTATTTGGCCAATAACAATTTCCCCTTTTGAAATTGAATTAATAAGCCTTGCAGCAGATAAAGATGAAAATGTTAAAAACATTTCTGATGATATTTATTTAAAATTATTAAATGAAAAATTTGATATTCTTTATGATGATAAAAAAGCTTCTCCCGGATTTAAATTTAATGATGCAGATCTAATTGGCGCACCAATTAGAGTGATAATAAGCAGCAGATCATTACAAAACGGCGGGGCTGAAGTTATTGTTAATAAAAATCAGCCAATTGTAATTCCAATTGATAGGCTTTTAAAAGAATTATCTGTAATTAAAAAAAATCTTTATAATGAATTAAATAAATAATATAAACTTTTACATAATTTATATTTTTTTTTAATTAAACTGGAATTATTTTTTAATTTTTGTATAATTTATATCAAATAAGGTAAAATTATGCCAAGACCAATGCTTTTGTCCTTCAGCGGATGGTATCCTTCTTCCAGTCACTCATGTGAAAAAGAAATAATCAAATTTATTGATAATGATAAATTTATTGAAGGAAAAATACCAATATCCTGCATTGTTCCTCATGCAGGCTGGTATTTTTGTGGTGATTTATCTGTTAACTGCATCAGGATTTTAAAAGAAAAAAACGGTGATATAAATCATGTTTTTATCCTTGGCGGTCATTTATCCGAACTAAACTTACCTATTCTTGAAACCTTTGATTTCGCAGAAACTCCTTTTGGTAAATTAAAAAACAACCAGGAAGTATTAAAATATTTTGAAAATAATCAAAACATACAAAAAATAAACTATCTTCAAGATAATACAATTGAAGTATTATTACCTATAGTACATTACTTTTTTGGAGACGAAATAACAATAACAGCAATTTACCTCCCTCCAAATTCAAAAGTAAAAGAATTAATTAAAGAAATTTATCAAAAATTTTGTAACCGAACAGTATTTATTGGTTCAACTGATTTAACGCATTATGGACCAAATTATAATTTCTTTCACAATGATAAAAATATTGATCCTGTAAAGTGGGTAAAAAATATAAATGATAAAAAATATCTGGACTTATTAATTGAAATGAAAGGTGAAGAATCAATAAATTATGCGCTTAAAAATAAATCAGCATGTTCTTCAGGAGCTGCTTTTGGAGCATTATCAGCAGCAAAATGTATAAATATTGAATCCGGCACTCTTATTGGATACAGCACCAGCTATGATAAACATAAAGACTCTAGTTTTGTCGGCTATGCTGGAATCCTATTTTAATTATATAATGAAGTATTTATTTCTTGTTTTTCATTTCTAAGAATATAACTCATTTCCGGTATAATATTTGCCTTTTTAACTTTACGGTTTAGTACATTTGTTTCTTTTTCTAATGCATTAATTAAATATTCATATAAAGATGAAATCTTTCTTTTATTTTCATTTATTTTTTTTAATTCTTCACTATAATATTGTGATATATCTTTTTTTGGATAATTTTTATCAATATTATAATTTAATTTAAATAGTATTATTCTTTCAAATTTATTAAAAAATGAATAATTTATTATTTTACTTTTATGCCATATTTCAATTGTTTGTATCAACATATTCAATACAGCAGTGATTGATTTTAATGAAGATAAATAATTTTTTCTATTATTAAATTTTGAAAGATAATATGGTATTTCTTTAAAAACATCAAAAGCTTCTTTAAACATATTTAATTTATAATACTTTTGTATTTCATCAATAGATAAATATATTTCATCTTCTTTAGTAAGATTTGTAATATATTCAAAATCATTATAAAGCATTTCTAATTGTTCAAGACTTAATATAGAAAATTCTTTTCTTAATTTATCTCTATTAATAATTTTATTATTACCTAAATTAAGAATAATATTATAATCAATATAAAATTTCTGCAGCAGATTATTATCCTGAAGAATCATATTAATATTATTAACATAATAAAAACCAATTGATTCTGCTCTAATTGGATTTATTGTTTTTTTCAAAAACATGCAGGTTTTATTAATTAGTAATTTTCTTTTTATTTTAACAATATAATTAATATTTCCTTTTTCTTTTGTATTAACAATTAAAATAAATTCAATATTTCTAACCTGTGTATTAATTGATTGTTTACCACCCCTATATTTCACATATTCACTTAAACATATTGTTAATTTACCTTTTTCTGAAAGAATTCTTAACATATCATCAAATGGAATTATTCCATCAGTTGAATAACTTACTAATATATAATTTGGATTTATATTATTAACTATTTTCTTAAAATCATCTATTGCAGATTTTTTACTGCAAAAGGTTGATTTTGTATTAGTCCAATCTTTTCTAATAGCTGATTTATTAGTTTTTTTACCATTTATAAAAATATTTTTATTCACAACAGGTTTATCATTTAATGCTATTGTATTTAACATGTGATAATTTGAACCATATTGATGCTGATTATAAGGAGGATCTAAATACAAAATATCAACATCTTGATTTTTTAACAAATCAGATAATTTAACAGCATCTTCCCGTATTACAAATGATTTTTTCCCATTTATTAGATCCGGTTCTTTTAATTCAATAGGTTTTAAAATCCTGCTAAGCGCATCTCCATTTGTTCCGCCAAATCCTTTATGAAAACCCTTGAAAACACCTGATGTATTTGATCTCGTAGAAGCTTCATACAATAATAATGCAAGCAATAAATATTCTTCATCTTCATTAATCTTTTTGTTTTTAACCCAATTATCAATTTTAGCTCTGATTGCATCTATTTTTTTACCATTATAATTTGTATAAAATAGTCTTTCATTTATAATATCCGGTTTATCATCATTTTTTGGACAATAAAATTCACTTATATATTTATCTTTTTTTTCCGGATCACCAAGATTATTTAAAATCTTTAATACCTTTGATAGACCGCCAAATTTTTTAAATGATTTTTTTATCATCGAATCATCTAATTCAATAAAAGCCTTATTTATTATATATGAATAATATTCCCAATCATTTGCTATTACTTTAAATCCTAATGATTTAGCCAGTCTTGATACTACCCCGCTTCCAGCAAATAGATCAACAAAAGTATATTCTTTTTTATTTTTTGATAATTTTGTGTTTTTTATTGCCTTTTCAATTAATGATAAAAGATTTCGTTTATTTCCGATATAAGCAATAATATTATTTTTAAGATAATTTTCATTTATTTTCATAAAATATTAATTCCTTTTAAAATAAAAGCGCTAATTAAATTTTCGGTTTATAAATTTGTTTGTTTAGTAATTTTTTTTACTTGTTTTATATAAAATTATTATTTTTAATAATAAATAGTTATTTTTGTTGATTATGATATAATTAGAAAACATTAATATTTATATTAAAAATTAAAATAATGGAGAAATAAATATGTTTGATGTTGGTTATAAAAACTATATTGATAAAGATCGTATCTTAGTTGTTATGCCTCCAAATTCTTCAAAAGCTAAAAGAATAATAAAAGAAGCTCAATTAAGCAGAAGACTTATTAATTGCACAAACGGCAGGAAAACCGGATCTATATTACTTTTAAAAACATCCCATCTAATCTTATCTCC
>CAZYID010000049.1:0-15118 GCA_964646595.1 uncultured Spirochaetales bacterium
TGTTATAAACATTGAAACAGGTATTATATCTAATATAATTTATTACAATAACTGTATTTATTTTATTGGAAATAATGGATTTTTTTATAAATATAAATCATCTAAATTAGCGCTTAAAATACAAATTGATAATAATCCAATTAGAGAAAAGTATTTTACAAAAAAATTATTAAAATATAATGAAGAACTTTATTTTTCCTCTGATTCTGGTAAATTATTTAATTATAATATAATAAATAATAGTTATAACTTTATTGAAATTCCACAAAATAAAACTAACATACCTCTTTTAGGATCACCTATACAAATAAAAGGTTCAATATATACTGTTGATTCTAAATCAAATGTTTATAAGATTGTAAAAAAAAAGTAAATAAAAATATATTTCCTCATATTAAATAGAGATATTTTACCTCTCTTTCCTACTTATATTCCGTGCAACCATACATAAGAAAACATTAATAATTTCTTAATCAAATTAATGGTTGTAATACTATTTTATAGGAAAGGAGGCAAAAAAAAAATGAAAAAATTCAAACCAATATTTATAATTATTATTTTGGTATTAATTAAAACATTTTCTTATTCAAATGAATTAAAAGCATCAAAAAACATTATTCCAATATCTGATAATGAAATCAGATTTAATTTTACAGCGAATAATGTTTTTAATTTAAGCAAAAATAATATTACTTCATTTTCTTATTCAAGTGACAAAAGCAGTAAAAAATTTTTAAAAATGGGCATTGCTGGCATTGTCTTAACATCCTGTGGAATTACTTTTGGAATCCCCAGCACTCTTTTATTAATTGGAATGCATAATTATCTTAATTCTCCTAATAATTCTGACAACATTGTAGAAAGCCTATTAAATGGATTGATCATTAGACCTCTGGCAGCCTTTGTTCTTGTATTTGGTGGAATATTTATAGCAATATCATCAATTATGCTGATTATAGGTGTAATTTTTATTCCTGTAGGATTTGCTAATTATGCAAAGCATAGGAAAAATCAAAAAACATCTATGTTTATTGATTCTATGAATGAAAATTTAAGTTTTGGATTAAAAATCATAATATAGGAGTTTCAAATGAAAAAATATTTATTATTAAAAATTATTTTTATAACATTTATAATTATTTTACTATTTTTATTTAATTCATGTTCCCCTGATTCGATGGCATATATGGCTGGAAACACCTGGAATGGAGAATTGAATAACTTTGGAAGATTTGGAGACGCTGACATTGAGGATGCAACTTTTCATCCTAAAGGTGAAGTTACAATGACTATCAAATTCGATGATTCAGGACATGAGGAAGATATTGATTTAAAAGGAACATATAAAATAGACAGTAATTATAATTTTGATGCAATACTTTATAGTAATGATGATTACATAAATAGTAAAATTTTTCCTAATGTTGATGCAGTTGAATACAGATTAGAAATGGAAGGAACCTTAAATGGTTATACTGGTAAAGGAGATGGTGAATATAAGATGAAATGTACAGTTCATCTAGATAATGGTACTTCTGTATCAGAGCGAATAGATGATGATTGGGAATTAACGAAATCGAATTAATTATTTCTATCAGGGAATTATAAACAAAAATGAAAGCTGATATTTATATTGTTTACTTCAAAAAAAACATAATATAGAATATCAGCTTTTTTATATTTTTTCACTTTTGTATATGAAATATGATTAGCATATGTTATAAAAAATATATTTTTACACTATATTTAAAAATAATTTTGAGAAAATGAATTTTAATAAAAACTTAATAATTTTATCTTTTTTACTCATTTTTATATGTAATTTTTCTTTTCATACCCAAGAAAAGAAAGAAACAATGGTTAAAAGAAAAATTTCTATTCTACCTTTTTACAATGAAAATAAAATTAAAGAATATAATCATATAGCAAATATTATTAGAGATACATTATTTTCAAAGTTGAGAGATGAAAAAAATTTTAATCTTATAGAGATTAATAAAACTGATAATACAATAAAAAGATATCAAAAAAACAGATATATATCAGAAGAGATAAAAAATATAAAAATTGCATTAAAATTAAACGCTGATGTTATTATTATTGGAAAATATAGAATTACTGATGAAATAATATATATTGAAGTTAATGTATATGACATTATTAAAGAATCTAATATTATTAATGAAAACATCAAAAGTAGTATAGATATAGATATTTATCAGAATATTGACAATCTTGCTCAAAAAATTTCAAATAGAATGAAAGAAAATATAGATATAGTAAAAAAAGATTATTATGAAAAAAGATTAAATGAAATAGAAAATAAGTTAAAAGAACAACCGGAAAAAGTAATAAATATTGAAGGTAGAATATTAGTAATAAACTCACAATTTAATAAAAATAAATTCGATGGAAAAACGAATTTTGCAATTTACAACCTTTTAAAATTAGGTTTTTACTTACATAATTGTGATTTCTTTTTCATAAATATAACAAATAATCATAATAAATTATTCAATATTAAATCTGTGCTTGATGAAGCAAAAAAAAATAATTTTAATTACATAATATTATACTCTATAAAGGAAATTGCTAACAAGCCGAATATAATATTCTTTAAAATTATTAAAGTGTCAACACATCAAATTATCATTGGAAAAAAAATTGAAACATTGCATAATAAATTTTTAAATAATGACACATACATAGAAACTGTTATACAAAATACTGCAAGTCAAACTGACGAATTAATTTTATTTAAAAAAGGTATAGATTTTACTATTGGTTGTGGTATTTATCCTACTCAAATAAATTTATTATTACTAAATAATAATTTTTCACGATTAGCATTTAAAACAGGTGTTTATTTACCAATTTCTTTTAATTACTTATTATCACCATCAAATTCCATTGGATTTGTTCAAAAAATGGGAGGCTTAATAGGATTACAAGTTAATCCAACAGCTACTGATCTTTCAAGTATTTCACCTGAATTTTCATTGACATATATGCTCGGAATGAAACATAAAATTGGAAATCCAGCAAAAAAATATAGATTTATATTAGAATATGGAATTGAGTTATATCTAAATCTTTTTAATACTTATTCTTATGATGAAGAAAGTTATTCTTCATCTAATTATTCAACAGATAGTAATTATACTGTTAATATCGGTCCTCAAATTTTTTTTGGTTATGAGTATTTTAAAAACAAATATTCTTTTGAAAATGGTTTCTTCTTTGGTAGCTTGTTTAATATATATAGTTATCAAGATAATTTTTTCCCAATAAAGATTAACATGGGAATTGAATTAAGATTCAACAAAAGATTTAATAATTATTATTATAAAAAATTAAAAAGAAACTAATTAAAAAAATGTTATTGATTAAGTTACGGAATTAATTTTTTCTCTTTAAAAAATAACAGGATTTTAATCATTCCTAATGAAACAATAATTGTTTCTCCAACAATAGCTCCTAATATTACAGCAAATATCTTTAATTGAATATTAGTAATAAAAAAAGTAAATCCAAAAATAATTCCTGCACAGATTAATGCTATGATTTCACGTTTTAACAGCCACTTATCATGTTCTGTTGAAAACAAAGAAATAAGAATTAAATCATAAAAATATGATACTGCAGTAAGCAATAAAAATAAAGGAAAAACAAACCAGAACTGTGGTAAAATAAATTTTTTATTTGTTAGTGTTTCAATGATAAATGGTCCTAACCATGTACCAAAACTTATTAATAGAATACTTGCACCAATTAAAGTATAAGATGATGTTTTAAATAATTGAAACGAAAAAGCCCATTGCCTACCAGTTAAACTGCGTTTAAATGCAGGCATTACAGAAAACATAAGAAATGTTGAAAATAAACTTAATACAAATGCAATGCGAAAAGAGACATCAAAAGTGCTAAATTCTGAATCTGTTAAAAAATATCCTGCCAAAGCAACAGGAATAAAACGAAAATATAAATAATTAAGGATATTAATAATACCAAACGGCAAACCTGTTTTTAATAAGTGAATACAGATTTTTTTATCAAATTTTATTTCAAATTTTAACTTTCTAGAAACAAAAAATAAACTAATCCATGCTGTAGCTAAACTCCCTGCTAAAGGGAATACAAAAAATGATGGAATTGTTGAAACTGTAGGAATTGATTTAAATAACTTTATAGTTAAAAAAACTAAAAATAACTGCAAAGCCTTACCTAAAACTAAAGCAAATGTTGCTCTTCCCATCATATAATTTGCCTGCAGATAAGCATCACAGATCATTGTTATAAAATCAAATAATAATGAAACAATAAAAATTGTACATGCAAGAATAAAAAAATTGTTATTTGAAATAAATGGAGAAATTATTATTGCCAAGACAAAAAATATAGAAGCTGTAATAATTCTTAAAATAAGCGCATTGATAAATAATTTTCCATTGTCTGGAGAATCAGAGATCAATCTAACAGAATTAGCAAATAATCCAAGATTAGCAGCAACAGCAAAAAACAAACAATACTCAATTATCCATGCATATTTACCATATATTTCAATAGGCAAAAAATTAGTAAGTAACTTGGTAATAATAATTGCTATACCCAGTTGAATTATTTTTCCAAAATATTGAACAATTGTTGACCAAGCAATTTTTTTTGAAGCAAGCTTTAAGTTCAAGGAAAAACCTCTATAATCATTTTTTTACCTGATAACATATCTTGTTCATGCCAATCATGTAATGCAGTCCATATTCGATCCCAAGAATACATATAATTTTCGCCTCTTCGAGTTCCTACATCATGAGTAATAATTTCCTTAGTTGCAAGGTTATATCCTTTTATCACGAGCATATGGTATCTAGGACCACCGTTTGTAAAATATGGATTTTCAAGTAATTTCCCGGCAAAAGGAGCGATTATTATATTTCCTTTTGCAATTATCGAGGCAATCTTATCCAAAGTAGGATTTTCATGCAAAGTAGTTTTTAAATTAAAATATTCATTAATTATAGATTCAGTTTGTCTGATATCAGTATGTAAATAATCTCCAAATCGTTCTTTTTCCCATTCAACTAATTTTAATAATTCAACATGAAATCCTTCTCTATCTAAATTTATTTCTTTAAATAAATTTGCTGCTAATAAAACTGACGCTTCCTCACATGCTTCCTGATAAGGCATAGACCAGTCAGCATAAGGAGCTTGAGGATAGAAAGTCATCTTAATATTAAGAAAATCTGGTTTATTATCTTTTGTTTCAATCGAATCAATAATTTCTTTACGGCCCATTGATTTTGGTTTAGATTCTTTAATATATCGATATGAAAGAAAAACAATAAAAAGACTTAAAAGTAATAAATAAAAAAAAATCTTTTTCTTATTTATTTTCATTGAAAAGTTATCATGTTTAAAAAAAGCATTATATATGAAGAAATTATTCATTATAAAAGACTTACTAAAATAATACTATATAAGCAACTAGTTTATTTATAAATTTATTTCTTATTTTAATTATTTTTACAATATTTAAGAATTATTAAAAAAACATAAAAACTAATCATCTTCATCTTCACTAGTTGATAGTAGCTCTTCTATTTTACTAACTTCTTTTTTTTTGTCTGGAGTTGAACAATGTAAAATTGAATTAAATGTTTCATCTGAAAGAAGCCATTCATTTTTTGCTTTTTTACCAGTACTTTTTTTTCTCTTTTCTAAATTATTTTGTTTAAAAGAAATATTTTTTTTTGATTTAGTAAACAATTTCATCCCTCCCCCCTTGTTTGAAAATTTACTAATTATTAATCTATTTATCGAAGTAATTTTATGTTATTATAACCAATTATTATAAAAATATTCAATAAAAATTTTTATTATTTTTCTTGTTTGGATTAATAAATAATGATTGAAAATATATTAAAAAATATTAATGATAATAACTTAAAACAAACTATTATAAATCATATTAAAAAAAATTACAGTTTCATTAATAAATTTATTAAATCAAGTCCATATGCTTACTCTGTCTTATTAAACTATCCGGAAATACTTGAAGAATTTTTCTTCTTCCAAAATGAATATCTCAAAAATAAAAAAAAATCCTTTAAAGAAAACGAATTTATAACCTCTGAAGACTACTTTAAAAATTTTATAGAAAAATACCCTGAAATAAATAATTGTAATGATTATAAAACTTTATTTTATAAATTACGTGATATTAAAAATATTGAAATACTTATCATAGGTATAAAAGATTTCTTTGAAATAAATTCAGTACAAAAAACTACTTTTTTAATATCTATCTTAGCTGACTTTTGTATACAAACAGCAATTAAAGGAGCATTATTAAAAAATACTAATGAAAACTCAATAACATTAGAAACCTTAAAAAACAATTTATTTATTGTTGGAATGGGCAAATTAGGGGGACAGGAACTTAATTACAGCTCAGATATTGATCTTATTTTTTTCAGTAATAATGATTTTCTAAACAATGAAAATAATTACCAGCAAATAACTATTTTTATTAAAAATTTTCTTAATTTCTTAAGAGAAATTTCTTCAAAAGGTTTTTTATATAGAGTGGATCTAAGACTAAGACCTGATGGAAATACCGGTCCAATAATCATGGGGTTAAAAAGTGCTATTAATTATTATCAAGAAAGAGCTAGAGACTGGGAATATCAGGCTTTAATTAAAAGTAGATTTATCTGGGGTAACAACCAATTATATAATACTTTTAAAGAATCAATTAAACCATTAATATATTCTCATGTACCTCCACAAAATTTACTTAAAGGTATTAAAGAAATAAAAGACAAAATAGAAAAAAATATTAAACCAAATGTAAAAGAAGTTAATATTAAATTATCTCCGGGCGGGATACGAGATATAGAATTTATTATTCAATTTCTTCAATTAATTCATGGTATAAGATATTTAGAAATCAGAAAAACTAATTCTATCGAAGCATTAAAAGTACTTAAAATTTATAATATAATTACTTCAAATGAATATAATATTTTAATGAATAATTATATTCTTTTTAGAAAAATAGAAAACATTCTTCAATTCAGTAATAACTTACCGGTACAAAATATACCACAAGATAATGATGAATTATTTAGGATAATATCCGGATGGCAGTTTAATAAAATAGAACTCATTGATAATAACTCATTTAAAGATCTAAAAAAAATATTAAAAAATAGAATGAAGGAAGTAAGAAATATTTTTAGGATTCTATTTGATGAGACAATTACATATATATTTATAAAAAATAATCTTATAAACAATTATCCTGATTTATCAAATGAACTAATTGAAAATCATTTTTACAGAATGGATAGTGATTATTTTTTAAGTTTTAAAGAAAATGAAATTGCTAATCATATAAAAATGATAAAAAAATTAGATAAAACTAATTTATCTGAATTATTAGTTGAGAAAGTTAGCAATAATGAATGGAATTTAACCATAATCGCCTTTGATTATACATATGAATTTTCAAAAATATCTGGAATTATTTCAGCAAATTATCTCGAAATTATAGAAGGAGAATCTTTTACATATTGCGATTATGATCCAAAATTATTCAATGAAGATCAAAATAGATTTTTTTATAGAAGACATAATAAAAAAATTTATACTGGTAAACACTCTATAAAAGATAAAAAAAGTTTACTGCGTAAGAGAAAAATTGTCTGTTTTACAAAAGTTAAATCTTTTATTAAAGATAAAATACCTGATTGGGAAAAACTAAAAAATGAGTTAGATGAATTATTAACACTTCTAGAAAACAATAAACAAAAAGAGGCTGCAGAAATATTGAATGTAAAAATAATTGATGTTTTAAAAAATACTCTTCAATCAAAATCCACTGCACTTACTCCTATCGAGTTAGAAATTGATAATAAAAGCAATTCTCAATATACAATTCTACTTATAAAATCATCCAACAGCTTTGCTTTTTTATATACATTTACAAATGTATTATCAATGAGAAATTATTACATTTACAAAATTGAAATCAAAACACTAAGTAATACTGCAGTAGACAGATTATTTATTATGACAAGAGACGGACACAAAATAACATCAAGTAAAAAAATAAGAGACCTTGAAATAACAATAATGATGATAAAACAATATTCAGCATTATTATTTAATGCAATAAATCCAAATAATGCTCTATTATATTTTGATGAATTATTATCAAGAATTCTAGAAAGTGAAGAAAAGAAAGAACTTCCAATTTTAGGACAAAAAGATGTTATGGAAAAGTTAGCAAAAATTTTTGGAATAAGTGATTTTATATGGGAAGATCTGTTTAGATTTAATTATCATTCATTTATACATCTGCTTGATGATAAAATTATAGAAAAAAATTATAACAAAAAAATGCTTACAAATATTTTTAATTTAAAATATTGTAATAATAGAAAATTCATGGAAATAGAATTTTCTGAATTCATATCCATAATAAATAAATTCAAAGACGAAGAATCTTTTAGGATTGACCTTAAACAGATTCTTAAAAAAATCGATTTCTGGCAATTTGCAGAAGAATTATCAGATCTAGCTGAAATCATAATAGAAGTTGTATTTTTAAGAATAGAATCAGAATTACTGAAAACAAATAAGTTTAAAATTATTCCACCATGGGCAGTTTTTGGTTTGGGGAAACTTGGAGGAAGAGAATTAGGTTTTGCTTCTGATATAGAACTAATGTTTATTTATGATATCCCGGAACAGTTAAAAGATGATTTTACTATTATTAATTATTTTGAAGAAATTATTAGAACTTTTTTAAAAACCATTAAAACAAAAAGAGAAGGTATCTTTGAAATTGATTTAAATTTAAGACCATATGGGAAAAAAAGTAAATTAGCTGTATCTAAAAATATCTTTAAAAAATATTTTTCTAATGAAGGTGAAGCATATTTTTTTGAAAAACAAGCTTTAACAAAATTAAGATTTATTACATCAAATAAAACAGGTAAATACTTAGAAAAAGAAATTTCAAAATGCAGAGACAATTATGTTTATAATAATAAAAATATAGATTTGCATTCATTTAAAAAAATAAGAAATATGCAACTCGAAAATTATTTAACTCCTAATAATATAAATGTAAAATATACTCAAGGCGGATTAGTTGATATAGAATATATTATTCAAATATTGCAAATTAAACATGGGCATGAATATCCTTCTGTTAGAAAAAATTCTACACTTGAAGTTTTAAATTCTCTCATCAATGAAAAATTAATAAATCCAATAATGTTTAAAGAGTTAAAAGAAAGTTTTATTTTCTTTCGAAATTTAATTAACATACTAAGAATGGTTAAAGGAAATTCAAAAGATTTAACAATTTACAAAGATAATGATATAGAAATAGGTTATTTAACACAACGAAGTAATTTTATAGGTATAATTGAAAAAAACTCAAAAGAACTTTTATTCGAAAAGCTTGATAGTTATCTTTTAATAACAAAAAAGTATTTTAACACTTTACATGAAATAGTAAAATAATTAATAATGGAGACAAAGTTTAAATTGTTTTAATTAAATATTTAATTACTTTCTTAAAATAATAAAATAAAATTTTTTTGTATTTAAATAATTTATTAATAATAAAGAAATTTTAACAAATTCCGAAATTAAAGTTAGAGATAGAGAAAATTATGAATAGTAAAAAAATAATACCACTTTTAATATATATTCTTTTAGTAATAATAGCAATAACTGTTATTATTTTTATTTTTTACTACAATCCTTTCAAAGACAATTATACTTCTTATAATACATATAGCAAAATCCAGTCAAATATTGATAAACTTGAAAGTCAAAAAAATGTAAAAGTTGCAGAATCATCAAAACTGAAAGATGTTACTGATGATATAAAATTGACTAAAACAACTCCTTTAATTAATAAAAAAATTGATAAAATAGATGATAAAAAATCAACTAATGATATTAAAAAAGATATAAAAATATCAAACGCACAATATCAAGTTAATAACAAAACAGTACAAAAAGGAAAACCTGAAAAAATCACTTATACAAAACCTACTTCAAAAGAAATATATTCAAAAGGCAGTAGTCTTCCGGATCAGTCTTTTGATTCATATGGAGAATATATCTCTGAAGCAGAATATAATTACAGAGTAACATTAATAAAAAACTTAAGTATAAAAACTGTAATAATTGATAGGTTAACAACAGGTAATGGGATAAGTCAGGAATTTTTTAAAGTAGTTTATATTGATAAAATGATTCCAGCAAAAATCCTCGATGATCTAGTTGAAAGTAAAGAGTTTCGAAATTTAATTCCTGGAAAATATCGTCAGAATGAGATTAAAACAAAAGGTTTAGCTAAAGGTGAAAAAGTCATATTTGATAATCAAAATATTAAAAATTTGCTGATCTTATGGAGTCAGGGAAGACTAACACCTGTTCAAAAAGCATGGGAAGTAAAGGCAGAAAAATAAAATTATTATTCTGCCTTATCTTTAGGGTTTGTTTCAACGCTTTTTTTCACATCAACCATTGAAAAATTTAATCTATTTTGGGAGTCAATATTTAATAATTTAACTTCAACTTCCTGACCAAGTTTTAAAACATCATGAATATTTTTAACATGCTCTTTTGAAATTTTTGATATATGAAGTAACCCTTCTTTTCCTGGAAATATTTCTATAAATGCACCAAAATCTTGGAGTCTGGAAACTTTCCCTTTATAAATTTCACCAGCAATAGGATCACTAACTATACCGTTAATTATTTTTTTAACAGAAGCTATTGATTCATTATTTGAACCGGAAACATTAACAACACCGTCATCATCAATATTTATTTCAACATCATAGTCAGCTGATATCTGCTTTATTGTTTTTCCGCTTGGTCCTATAATCTTTCCAATTAAATCAACAGGGATCCTTATAAATTCAATCCTAGGAGCAAATTTTGAAACATCATTTCTTGATTGCGGTATAACATCTAAAATATTTTTTAATATTTTTTGACGTGCATCTCTTGCCTGTAAGATTGCTTTTTCAACAATTTTTTGACTTAAGCCTTTAATTTTAGTATCCATTTGAATAGCAGTAATAGCTTCTTTTGTTCCGGCAACTTTAAAATCCATATCTCCAAAAAAATCTTCAAATCCCATTATGTCAGTTAAAGTAATAAAATCATCAATACTATCTCCTGTCATTAAACCAACTGATATACCTGCAACAAGATCTTTAATAGGCACTCCACCAACCATTAATGTAACAGTTGATGCACATGTTGATGCCATTGAAGAAGAACCATTTTGACCCATAACTTCAGAAACAAGCCTTATAACATATGGAAAATCTTCTTGAGAAGGAATTACCGGTTTTAATGCTTTTTCTGCTAAACCCCCATGACCTATCTCTCTTCTGCCAGTAAATCCTGTTCTTCCAACTTCTCCGACTGAATAAGGCGGAGCATTATAATGATGAATATAACGTTTTTTAGTCTCACCTTCTAATGATTCCAACAATTGTTCATTACCTGGAGATGCTAATGTTAAAATACTTAACACCTGTGTCTCACCTCTTTGAAACATAGAACTACCATGAACTTGAGGCAGTGGATCTATCCTTATTGTAATGTCACGAATATCTTCCATACCTCTACCATCTATTCTTTTTTTATTTTTTAAAACATTTTCTCTAACTTTTTCTTTTAAAATTTTATCTAATGTTTCTAATATTATCTTTTTATTTTCGCTTAATTCTTCTTCACTAAAAATATTTAATACAGGTTCTTCAACAACTTTTTTAAAATCACGCCTGCTTATTTCTTTTTTTGCTAATTTTGAATAAAACTCATCTATTTTTTTTAAAGATAAATCTTTTATTTTATTTTTAATTTCAACGGATTCTTTCTCTCCTTCATATTCAACCTTGGTTTTACCAAAATCTTTTTTTAACTCATCTATTGATTTTGAAATCTCTCCAAGATATTTGTAAGATTCTTCAAATCCTTTAATAATTTCTTCATCTGAAACACAATTAGCTGCACATTCTATCATAACAATTCTACTTTCATTTCCAGCTAAAACAAGTTCATAATCCTGCTTTTCACATTCTTCATAGGTCGGATTTACAACTAACTTTCCATCAACTTTACTAAGTCTCAATCCGGCTAAATGTGAATCAAATGGAATATCACTAACTGCTAAAGCAGCTATCGCAGCATTAAGACTTAAAACATCGTGTGGATTTTCTTTATCGCTTGCTAAAACATTAATTATTAATTGAACTTCCCTTTTAAAATCTTTTGGAAACATTGGACGAACAGACCTGTCCAATACTCTTCCTCTTAAAATTGTTTCATCAGATGGCCTGCCTTCTCTTTTAATAAAACGGCTGGATTTTATTTTCCCACCAGCATATAATCCTTCACTATATTCAACAAATAATGGAAAATAATCTAAATCAGGATTTTCTTCGCCCATAGTAACTACTGCATGGACTACAGTCCCTTCGCATTGTAACACTACACTTCCATTTGCCTGATGTGCATATTCACCGATTCTTAAAATTGCTTCTTTTTTTCCAATTAAAAATTTTTTTTCTTTTATTTCGTTCATAAAAATACCTTCCTATTTTATATCTTATCAATATTTTTCTTCAAAATATATTGTAATTAAATTCTTCCTTGTATTAGATAAAATGAGTTTTTATAAAAATTTTATTAGATTGGTTTTCCAAAATAAAAAATACATATTCATACCTTGGAAGGAAAAATTTATCTAAAACAAATTATTATTAAACTTTTAAAAAAAAATTATAGCATATATTTTATAAAATGTGTAGATAAACTCTTCTTATTTATAAAATAATTATTTAATCAATATACATCTAATTTAGCTCTAAAAAAAGTAATAACATGAACATTTTTAAATCCAGCATTTTTTAATAATTTTGCACTGTAATTTATAGTTGCGCCTGTAGTATAAATATCATCTATTAAATATACATCTCCGGAATATTTATTAAAATTTTTTTTAGGCAGATAATATAATTTCTTTATTTCATCAAGCCTTTCTTGAACTGTTTTATCCTTTTGGGACCTATATTTATTAAAACTTTTTTTATATATATTATATTTTGTTTTATACCCGTTTTTGTTAAAAAGTTTTAATAAATAATAAAGACTGCTTCTTCCCTTTTTGAATCTTTTAATAAAGCTGTCAGGCACTACTGTTATGATACTATTATTCTTAATTATTTTTTTTAAATTTATTAATTTATAAAAAAGCTTATTTATCATAAAATCTTCTTCAATTTTTAACTTATAAATAATTGATTTAAAAAAATCAGTATAATATTGAATAAAGCTGTAAGAATCAAAATTAATTTCACTTAATTTACTGCAGGAAGGACACTTATTAAAATCATCCAATGGATGATAACATATTCTGCAAGTATCTTTAATATTACTTTCAAAAGATAATAAACAATCATTGCAGATAAATGGTATTTTTTTAGATAATTTCTTACTTTTACATATAATACATGCATTATCAAATATTATATTTTTAATATTATTAAAAATCATCATAATTACAATTACAATAAAAACTTATGATTAATCAAGTTTTTTTTCAATTTTGTTATTTTAATAGTATAATTTCTCCAATAATAACAAATATAATAAAAAAAGAGCAAATTTATTTGACTTTTTTTAAAAAGATGGTAAATTATATAATATGTAATAGTTACAAGGAGCGTGCTATGAATATCCATACAGGGAAGTTAGCATCTAATTCTACCTCTTTTATTAAAGAAGCTAAAAAGCAAGACTCTAGTACTAAAACATCAAAAATTAAAAGCAATGAAAAAGAGAATATCTCCAGTAAACTATTAAAAGATTTTCCGGAGATAAAAACTGATAACAAAGCTTACAGATCAAGACTGGTAAATATAAACAAAAGACTTACTGAGTACGAAACAAATTTAAGTAAAGCTCAATTTATTGAAGAAAAACTAAAAACTATTGAAGTTTTTCAAAAAGCAAATCAAATTGATAATATAAGTGATTTGATTGAATCAAGCACTTATAAAAACGAAAAAATCTTAAAAAATTATTTCACATCAAACAAGAATTTTGACGCTGAAATTCAAAAAGCTAAAAATGAAATCCAGAAAACATTTATAGAATTAGACAATGAATTTAAAGCAATAGAAATTACATCTCAAAACATTATCAGTTTATATTCTTATCCAATGAACATCAATGACAATAGTATAAAAAATCTTAATCTTGAAGAACTTATAAACACAACAAACTTGGACAACAAGAGAGTTATGGATCTAATTTCCTGATTTAGAACTGTAATTATTTATACTCAATTTTATTCATTTTTTATATTTTATATTAATAAAATTATATTTTTTAGACATATAGAATTTTATTATTCTTTACAACCAGTTATTATTAATCCAAAAGCATTTTCTGAAATAGTAAAGTCTTTTATTTGGCTTTTTTTTAAAATATTTTCAATTTCATTCTTTAAATAAGCCGCTTGAATAGATGTTACTAATCCTTTTTTCATTGATTTTTTTTTAGTCATAATTTTCATTAATATTTTAAGAAAAAAATTAATATTTCTTTTTAAGTCACTGACAAAAAATTTTCCTCCAGTTTTTAAAACTCTATTGATTTCAATAAATACTTCTATTGGATTTGTCCATTCATGAAGAGAACCATTTGTAAATACAGCATCAAATTTTTCATTTTCAAATGGAAAATTTTTTGTTGCATCAGAGATAACATATTTCACTCTATCCTGCATAGCATATTCTTTTGCATTCTTTACAGCAATATTTTTCATATCCTCACTGATTTCCAGCCAATAAAGATTAGTTTTTTGAGTTTTTGATAACCACTCAAGCCCCAGGTATCCTGGCCCGGGTCCAATCTCTAATACTGTTCCGTAATTGATTCCGGATTTAATAATTTCATCTGTCTCAATAAAACCTTTGTCTCTCATTAATTTTTGAAACTCATCAAAATCAGAAACAAATATTTCTCCTTCTATACCATGATCTGTTTCTGGTATTCTTTTTTTCAT
>CAZYID010000049.1:15218-17777 GCA_964646595.1 uncultured Spirochaetales bacterium
AAAAAAAATTATAATAACTCATCATTTTCTAAATCATTTAAAATGTCTTTTAGCCAATTTAACTCTGCTTTCATATGATGTTCTGTATGAGCAAAAACAGCTTTTGCTGTTTTTGGTACTTCTTTTCGATTTAATTGTTCCTTTTTATGCTCATACAAGTGTTTTAAAATTTCTTCAATTGTAGTAATTCTAATTTTTATATATTCATTTACTTCGTCACTTGAAAGAGCGTTTGAAAATGCAAGAGCTATATCTAAAGGATAATAGGTTCTATCAAATTTCTGCCAAGTTTCTCTTAATAATGATAAAAACTCACTCTTACCTTTTTCAGTAATTTCATAAATACTTCTTGATGGTCTTTTTCCAACTTTTTCCTCACTAATTCTTTTAACAAATCCATGTTCATTTAGTTTTGCTAAAGCAAAATATATTGAACCAAATGCAATATTAGTCCAATCTCCCATATTTTCTTCAATAATTTGCTTTAACTCATAACCATAAAGTGGCTTACTGTGCAAAAGACCTAATAAAGCTAATTTAGTAGACATTAATATAAAACCTTTATTATACAAGCTTGTATAATATTATAACAAATATTATTTCTTGTCAATTGAAATTTAAAAAAAATTTTATTTTTTTGGGGATTGAGCTTAATTAAAACAATAATATATAAAAGATATAAATATAAAAAATGTTTAAAAAAAAATTGATAATCTAATTAAAACTACTTACCTCTTCTTTTTCTAATTTCACCAAGTATTTTATCATATACTTTTATTTCATCTTCTATTAATGGTTCAGGATCTATTAATCTGCCATTTATCTTATCTAATAATGCTAAAAGATCACTCAGATCTAATTTTTCAAAATCTATATTTTCAAATTTACTTAAATCAAAACTTTTTATTATTTCCTCACCTTTATAATCTTTATCTAAAACAATATTATTTTTCATGCTAACAATAAATCTATAACTAACATCTTTTTCCGGATAAATTCTTTGATCAAGATATTCAATAAATGCAGCAGAATCATTAGTTGACTTTGACACTAAATCAAAACTGGCGCCATTATTAACTTTATATGTACCTGTTTTATTATATACTTTTTGCCAATTAGCAAAAAATATATTATCAGGTGCTACTTGCTGAGTTTTATCAAAATAAACAGTTACTCCAATATTTTTTTTCCTATCAAATGATTGAAAGTTAGAAAAATTACACGGTAAGTCTACTTTACATTCAGATATAACAACTAAATTAACAGGTAAAACAAAATGCTGCTTTGATGATTCTCCAAGGTAAGTATCAAAGCATAATAAATAATTAACAGGAAACATTTTTGTTGTCTTATTCGAAATATTTAAATCTATTATAAAAGTATCAGCATATTTTGAGTTCACAGAAGGTAAAAGTTGATATTCAATATCTATTTTAACTTTATTATTATTCCAGTAATAATGGATTTTATCATCAACTATATCTATTTCTGATTTACTACCGCCTACTTTTTTACCAAATGGTATTTTTGAGTTTTTAATATAAAACCTAAAATAAGATCTGAAAAGCTGTTCTTTATCAAATAATGGAATCCATTCATCTTTAACGCTATTTCTGCCATATAATAAAAATTTTCCGCTTTTATTATCAACTGTTAATTTTATAAAATTTCCAATTAATTTTGTCTGCTGTGAATTTATATTATATAAATTTAATAGAAATATAAAAACAATTATTAAAAAAATCTTATTGTTTGCCAAGTTCTTCTTCCTTTTTACGGAGTTCAGCTTCTAAAATTTTTAAAGTTTCTTCTTTATTATTTAATAAACGTTCTTTTAATTCTAACTGTTTTAATTTATCTATAATTGATTGATCATCAGTTTCACCTTTTAGATATTCTATAATTTTCTCAAGATCAGTAATCCTTTGTTTTAATAATTCATTTTCATCTTGAAGTTTTTTTAATCCTTCAGTATCTAAAGTTGTACCTTCTAAATTTTCACCTTTTTCATATTTTACTAAAGCCTCATTTATAGTTTTTTCTTTTATCCTAAATTCACTCAAAGCTGATAAGTATTGTTCTTGAGACCACTTTAAAAGATTTTGCAGAGCAAGTTCACTTTTTTTATGTTCTATTAATCTAAGTTTATAATTTGATGCTTCTCTTTTTATTGCATTTGGATATTTTTCTATAACTATCTTAAAATAATAAGCAGAATCATCAAATTGTCCTAATGCATAAAGACACTCTCCAATCCAATAATATGCATTACTTACCAATATATTACGAGGATAATTTTCTAAAAAATTATTAAATTGATAAATTGAAGATTGATATTCTTCTTGAAGAAATAATAGTCTGCCTTTTTGATAAACTGCTTCTTGATAATTAAGACCTGCTGATTTATAATTTGCTAAATAATATTCTAAATTTGTTTCAGCCTGTTTAAGCTTATTAATTTCCATATAAGCCATTGCAAGCCAAAAATATGTTTCAGCTATTAATTTTTCATTATTTGATGATAAATTTATTTCTCTAAATAAAATAATTGCTTCATCA